>NZ_CP025119.1:3052500-3352500 GCF_002831685.1 Polaribacter sp. ALD11
AAGAACCTAAGCCTTCAAAAACATCCACATTGTTTTTGTCCATTAAATATTTGATTCCGCCTGTAGTTGTTTCTACAACTTTGGCTTTTCTGTCTACCATTTTTCCGAAATCGAAGGTTGGTTTTTCAACAGTAATACCGTGTTCTTCAAAATGATGAACCGCGTCATAGTAATGATGCGAAGAATCTAATAGTGCTTTAGAAGGAATACAACCAACATTTAAACAGGTACCGCCCAAAGTTGAATATTTTTCTATAATTGCTACTTTTTTGCCTAATTGAGAAGCTCTAACTGCAGCTATATATCCTCCAGGTCCAGAACCAATTACAATAATATCGTATTTCATAAGTAAGTTTATTTTGCTTTTTTTGTAACCATAATGGTTAACTTCTACTAATAATGAACAAAAATACACATATTTTCATAAAATAAAGTAAGAATGTAGTAGTTTTACAACATAAAATATTCTTAAAATTTAAAGATGAAGATTCTAAAAAAAATGGTTGTTTTCTTGTTGATTGTTCTTGTTGTCGCTCAATTTTTTGGGCCAGAAAAAAATGATGGAAAATTAGCGACTGTTGCAACTTTTATTTCGGAAACTAACCCTCCAGAAGACGTTAAAAAGATTTTAGAAACTACCTGTTTCGATTGCCATTCAGATAAAACTACCTATCCTTGGTACAATTCTATTACACCTATAAACTTTTGGTTAAACGACCATATTGTCGATGGTAAAAAGCATTTGAACTTTTCTAAATGGAATACATATTCTTTGAAAAAGAAGGAGCATAAAATGGACGAGCTGTACGAAGAAGTTGAAAAAGGAGAAATGCCTTTAGATTCTTATACTTGGACGCACGTAGATGCTAACTTAACGCCAGCTCAAATTGCGGCGGTTGTTGCTTGGGGAAAGAAAGTACAAGGGGATTACAAACTACAAATGACCACCAAATAATTGCAAAAAAAAACGCTTTTAATTATTGGTGCAGTTTGGGTAGAACCCAATTCTTCTGCTGCGGGAAAGAGAATGTTGCAGTTAATACATCAATTCTTAGAAAGGGATTATGCAATTACTTTTGCTTCGCCTTCACAAAAAAGTGAGAAAGCAATCGATTTAATTTCTTCAGGAATTACTGAAGTTTCTATTGAATTAAACAACGTTTCTTTTGATGATTTTATAAAAGAATTACAGCCAAGTATTGTCATGTTCGATCGTTTTATGATGGAAGAACAATTTGGTTGGCGCGTTGCAGAAAATTACCCAAAAGCAATCAGGATTTTAGATACAGAAGATTTGCATTGTTTGCGAAAAACAAGAGAGTTGTGTTTTAAAAAGAATATCGATTTTTCTAAGGAAGAACTTCTGAAACAAGACATTACAAAAAGAGAAATTGCAGCTATTTTAAGGTGCGATTTGTCTCTAATTATTTCTACGTTTGAAATGGAATTGTTGAAAAATACTTTTAAAATAGACGAAACTATTTTAATGTATGTGCCTTTTTTGTTTGATGAGATTAGCAAACATCAACAAAAAAAATGGAAAATATTTGAAGAAAGAGAACATTTCATTTTTATTGGTAATTTCTTTCACAAGCCAAATGTTGACGCCGTTTTAACCTTAAAAAATGAGATTTGGAACGAGATAAGAAAGCAGCTTCCAAAAGCTGAAGTCCATATTTATGGTGCATACATGAATCAGCAAATTGAACAGCTTCACAATAAAAAAGAAGGTTTTATCATTAAGGGTTTTGCAGCAAATGCAAATGAAGTTGTAGAAAACGCTAGGGTTGTTTTAGCACCTTTAAATTTTGGTGCAGGAATTAAAGGAAAACTTACAGAGGCAATGCTTTGCGGAACACCAAGCGTTACGACTTCTATTGGAGCAGAGGGAATGGCGGATAAATTTCCTTGGAATGGTTTTGTAGAAGATGATTTTTCTGATTTTGCATTAATGGCAAATGAATTATATACGAATAAGTCTGCTTGGGAAAATGCCCAATTAAATGGAATAGAGATTATCAATTGCATTTATAGTAAAGAAAAAAACGGCGAATTACTTTTCAATAAAATTGAAGAAATTCAGCATAATTTAGAACAACACAGAACTCAGAATTTTCTGGGAAGCTTGTTACATCATCAAACTTTGCAAGCGACAAAATACATGAGTAAATGGATTGAAGCTAAAAATAAGTAGCGATAAAATTAGTCTTTAATTCGTGTTTTTACTTTTGTAATCGGTATTTCTTCAAAAATACTTTCGTTTCCAAATTTATCAATAGCAGATATCGCAATTGCTTTTAAAGTTTTTTTAGAGTCATTTAAAGTCAGCGGAAGCTTATCTGAATTTGTAAATCGTCCGTGAATGCTATAATCCCATTTGTTATTGTATTTGTAACGAACTACCCAGTTGGCAACTTTATTGCTGTTTTTAGCCGTCCAGTTTATCAATAAAGTATCATTTTCAAAAGTATAATTTAGTGTTGGTTTTTCGGGTTTTGAATTATTTAGCCAAGGAGAACCCGGAACGAGCGCCTGTTTTTTATACGGTCCGTTAGCTATTGCTTCCATTAATTTTGGTGATTCTATTAAAGGTGCAATGCTCCAATGTACAGCTCCAGGAGATTTAGATAACATGCCTTTGGTTATCATAATCTGATTTATAACTTCATCAATTCCTTCATCTCCTTTGATTCTGCCAATACTCATTCCTGGCCATAGGTGTCTTTTGTGCGTGTTTTCTTGATTCCACCAATTTAGTAAAACCGGAAAACTAACATCTGTTCTATTAATTGGCCAATACAATTGAGGGGTAAGATAATCGATCCATCCTTTATTTAACCAAAGCTTTGCGTCTGCATACAACTCACTGTATTGATCGAAACCAGCAGTTACCGAGGCAGGGTAATTTGGTCGCCAAAAACCAAAAGGACTAATACCGAACTTTACACTTGGTTTTACTTTTTTGATATTGGAGTAAACTTTTTCGATAAATGTATTTACGTTATCTCTTCTCCAATCATCTCTTTTTAGTTGACCACGAGAATTTAGGTAGTTTTTCCAGCTTTTATCATCCGGAAAATCTTTGTTATTATTGTAAGAAGGATATGGATAAAAATAATCATCAAAATGAATTCCGTCTACATTGTATCTTTTAACAATATCCATCACAACTTTGTAGCTATGTTCTTGCGTTTTCTTATTACCAGGATCTAACCACCAAAAACCGGCTTCTAATTTTGTAACCAATTCTGGTTTTTTGTAAACTATTGAAGCTTCGGTTATTTCGCCTCCTGCTGTGTGATGCGCTCTATAAGGGTTTAACCAAGCATGTAATTCTAAGCCTCTTTTATGTGCTTCGTTAATCCAAAACTCTAAGGGGTCGTAATAAGGAAAAGGCGCTTTTCCTTGTGTTCCTGTTAAATAATAAGACCAAGGTTCTAAGTTGCTTTTGTACATCGCATCTGCTTGTGGTCTCACTTGTAATATAACGGTATTAAAATTATTTTGATGAAGAAGGTCTAATAATTCAATAGCCTCTTTTTGTTGTTCCTCAGTAGAAAGGCCGCGTTTACTTGGCCAATTAATGTTTGCTACACTAGCAATCCAAACCGCTCTAAACTCCCTTTCGGTAGCGAGAGGATTGTTTTCTTTAACTTCAGTATTCGTTGTTTTTTTAATCCCGACCTTTTTTATTTCTATAGGCGTGTAAACCTTTTTGCTACAATTGATTAAAAGCAACGTAAAAAAGACAATAAAAAAGATAGATGTTGTTTTTTGATGAAAACAGATTTTTTTTAAAATCATATGCTTTACGATTTAATTTAAGTCAGTTTAAATTTTATATTCAGAAATTAAATTAATACAACGCCAGATTCAACATAAGGTTTTAGTATTGGATCTTTTACGTCTAAATCTGTAATGGCAATGTCAATTTCTTGAAGGCTACAAATATCATAGTTAAGTCTAATATTTAATTTATTTGAGGTAGATAAATAGACGTTTCGTTCAGAAGCTTTAATCATTGCTTTTTTAACCAATGCAACTTCATAACCTTCGCCAGTAATACCTTGCTCTAAACTAAAACCACTTACGCCAATAAAACAAAGATTTGCGGTAATGTTAGATAAGTATTGAATAACATCAATACCTGTGGTTACCATTGAGTTTCTTTGAATTCGACCTCCAATAAATATAGTTTCAATAGTTGGGTGTTCTGCTAATTGCATTGCAATTGGTAAGCTATATGTGTAAATAGTGGCTTTTAACGTTTTTGGAAATAATTTGGCTAACATCAGATTTGTCGTTCCACCACTCATTATAATTACCATGCCGTCTTCAACTAAGGTAATTGCTTTTTTAGCAATTAGAACTTTTTCTTCTCTTTTATATATTACATCTTCATTGTAGTGATACAGTTTTTGCATCGTAGAAATAGCTCCTCCGTGTACTTTGGTTAATAGGCCTCTTTTGTCTAGCTCTTTTATATCTCTTCTTATGGTGTCTTCAGAAACATTTAATTTTTCAGAAAGAAAACTAGAACTTACTTGCCTATTAATACTTACTTCATCTACTACTTTTTGCTGTCGATCCTTTTTCTTCATAAAAATTGATTTTCTCAAAAATAAGATTTTATTAAGTGATTATGCAAATATCTTTGTGATAAAATATTAAAGTTGCATTTTTTTGCTGTTATTTAATATTAAAGTTGCAATAAAATAATATCTAAATTAAATATTGCTTTTTAGTGTTCTTAAAATAATAATACATTTAAGTGTAGTAAAATCAATTGTTTTTTATTTTTTTAAATATTTTAGTTGTTTTTTATTCCTCTTATAATATAATTTTACTGCATGTTTTAGTTTGTTTTTTTGTTTGAATATGTTGTGTTGTAGCAAGTAATGTGCAGTTTTTTGCATATTACTTGCGTGTTTTAATTATTTTCATATCTTTACCCTAATTAATTTAAACTCAATTTTATATGAAAAAAACTTACAACCTAATAATAGTCTTGTTTATGCTCTTGGTTGTGCAAAGTTCATTTGCTCAACTGAAAACTATTTCAGGAACTGTTACCGAAAAAGGGAGTAAAATTCCTTTACCTGAGGTTAGTGTATTTATTAACCAAGTTAATAAAGGAGATATAACCGACTTTGATGGACGTTATTCTATAAAGGCTGAAGATTTAAAAGGAAAGACACTAACTTTTAGTTACCTTGGGTATAAAACTGTTACTATTAATTTAACAGGAGAAGATCAAGTGATAAATGCTACTTTAGAGCCAGATTCAACAAATCTTAATGAAATTGTAGTTACGGCTTTAGGTATTAAAAGAGAGTCAAAAGCTTTGGGGTATTCATTAACCAAAGTAGACGGAGAAGATTTATCTACTGTTAAAAGTTTAAGTGCTGTGAACTCTTTACAAGGAAGAGTTGCGGGTGTTAATATTTCTAGCGGTAGTGGTGGAGCTGCAGGTTCTAGTAGGGTTATTATACGTGGTGCGAGTTCATTAACAGGAAATAATCAACCATTGTATGTAATAGACGGAATTCCTGTTATTAATAATACCAATGGCTCTGTTGTGGGTGCAACAAACAATGCAACAGGAGATGGAGGAGATGATATCTCTTCACTAAACCCCGATGATATTGAAAGTGTATCCGTTTTAAAAGGAAGTTCAGCAGCAGCTCTTTATGGTTCTTTAGCTTCTAACGGTGTAATAATGATTACCACAAAATCGGGTAAGAATAAAAAAAAGATGGGAATAGAATATTCTAGTTCTTTTACTTTTGATAAAGTAAACACAGGTCTTCAAGATTTTCAAACAACCTACGGACAAGGAAATAACAGGTTAAGACCAGGGTATGAATATGATTTAACTGGTAATCCTGTAGAAATAGGACTGAAAGCCAGTGCAATTGATGATTCTTATGTGAGTTCTTTACAATCTTGGGGTGCACCTTTAGATGGTTCGTTAGTATATAATTGGGACGGAGTTAAAAGACCTTATTCTTATGCAGGTAATAATTTAGATAAATTTTACAAAACAGGTGTTACTTCAATTAATACGCTTGCACTTGCAAAAGGAGGCGAAGATTATAATTATCGTTTGTCTTTTTCAAACCTAGATAATAAAGATATTTTTCCTAATACAACCTTAAAAAGAAGATCGATATCTTTAAATGCTTCTGCTAAAATTAGTTCAAAATTAACATCTACAATCAACACAAAATACATTGTAGAAGATGTACATAATCGTATAAGTATTGGAGATACACCAGGAAATGCAAACACAGTAGCTTTTGTATTGCCAAGTAGTTTAAATATTTATGATTTGAAGCCAGGTTCTAATGAAGAAGGAACAGAGTTAAGGTTTCAGCCAAGTCAGTTTATCTCTAACCCTTATTGGGCAACAAATGATTTTAATAATGATGATACTAAAAATAGACTTACTGCATCAACAACTTTAAAATATGATGTAAATGATTGGTTAAGTGTTACTGGAAGAACGGGTATCGATACGTATGATTTGTCAAGAAAAAGAGTGACTCCTTTTGGTACAGCTTACAGACCAGCAGGTGAATTATACCAAGTAAAATCTACTTATAAATTAGTAAATTCAGATGTTATGTTAGGTATTGATAAAGATATCACAGATAAAATATCAATAAATTCTATATTAGGCGCTAATTCTAGAACATCTAGTTTCGAATCTTTAAGTGCGTTAGGAAGAGGTTTTATTGTTGTTGGGTTAGAAGATTTAAACAATACAACACTGCCAGAACCAACTTATGGGTTTTTCGAAACAAAAACAAATTCTATCTACGGTTCATTTGAAGCAAGTTATAACAGGTATTTGTATGTAACTTTTACAGGAAGAAATGATTGGTTTTCTACACTTTCTTTTCCTGGGAAAACGACACCAAATGACGGGTTTTATTGGTCTGTAAGTCAGAGTTTATTATTAAGTCAGGCTTTTGATTTACCAGAAGCAATTAATTACGCGAAAGTAAGAACCAGTTATGCGCAAGTTGCAGGTGGCGCTAGAAATGCTTATAGTTTAAATTTAGATTATGCAATTACAGGATCTTTTCAAGGACAGTCTTTCGGGCAGTTAAATGGAAATTCTATCCCAAATCCAAACTTAATTCCGTTTCAAAAAAATGAATTTGAAGTTGGTTTTGAAGGGCGTTTTTTTAACAGTAGGTTACATCTTGATATGGCTTATTATGCAAACAAAACTCAGAATGATATTGTTAGAGCAGCAGCTTCTCAATCCTCAGGATTTACTTCATCAATTCTTAATATTGGTGAATTACAAAATAAAGGATTTGAATTTTTAATAGGAGGTTCGCCAATTAAAACAGAAGATTTCTCATGGAATACTTCATTTAATTTTGGGTATAATAATAGTGAAATTATTCACACAGATGATGAAGATACTGCTATTAATGTAGATGGAAGTTTAACGAGATCTAGAACAGCAATTATTTCTCATATTGTTGGTGAGAATTATGGGGTAATTTTCGGTTCTTCATATAAGAGAGATGAAAACGGAACGATTATGTATAACAATAGTGGTACGATACCAAAACCGGTTCAAGGAGAAAATAAAATACTAGGGCAAGGTGTTGCACCTTATACCATGGGTTTCTCAAATAGATTTAGTTACAAGGATTTTTCATTAAGTTTTTTAATTGATGCAAAGTTTGGAGGAAGTGTACATTCTGGAACAAACAGAGAATTAATGATGAGAGGACTTCATAAAAAGACACTTAAAGGTCGAGAAGATGGTTTAGAAGTATCTGGTATTGATAATGCTACAGGGCAAGCATTTACGAAGGTTGTGGCTCCAGAAAACTTACGAACTTATTATGGTTTTATAGGTGAAGAAAATTCAGGAATTTCTGAAGAATTTGTATACAGTACAGATTTTATTAAGTTTAGAGAGGTAAGTCTGTCATATAGTCTTCCTCAAACAGCATTAAAAAATGTTTTTATTGACAATGTAAGATTGTCTGTTATAGGTAGAAACCTATTCTTTATTTCAAGAAAAATTGATAATGTAGATCCAGAGGCTTCATTAAATAATTTAAACTCTCAAGGTATAGAAAGGTTTGGAACACCATCAACAAGAAGTTATGGGTTTTCAGTAAACGTTAAATTTTAAAAAATAGAATATGAAAAAAATATTTATTTTAGTAGTAATACTATGTACATTTAGTTTTTGTGATGACGGTTTCGAAGAACTCAATGTAAATCCAACAAAACCAGTTCAGTTAGATCCATCAACAAAACTTACTTATATTCAGTTATACACAGGTGGTAGTAGTTATGTTGCGTATTTATTTTGGAATGTTATTCATTTTATGCAAAACGTACAGCACTTAAATAATACGTCGTACGTATCCTTTTTATATAAAGAAGGAAATACACATTGGTTATTTGAAGAGCAATTTAAAACTACTGTAAAAAACATTGCAGATTTAGAAGCACAATTAGAAGCAAGTACAGCACCTACTGCAACGGTAGATTTAGCGATTGCAAGAGTACAAAAAGTTTTAATTTTTAGTAGAATAACAGATGCTTATGGAGATATTCCATACAGTGAAGCTGGCAAAGGGTTTTTAGAAGGGATTCGTTTTCCTAAATATGATACACAAAGTTCTATTTATACAAATATGTTAGAAACATTAGAAGCTTCTGCTACTGTTTTAAATTCAGGAGGTATAAGTTCTTATGGTACTGCAGATTTAATGTTTGCTGGTGATACCGGGAAATGGAAAAAGTTTGCCAATTCATTAATGTTACGTTTGGCGATGAGAATGGTAAAAGTAGACGATGCAAGTGCGAAAGCATGGGCAACGAAAGCGATTAATGGAGGAGTGATGACAAGTAATGCAGATATTGCTTTTTTACAATATGAGAATTCTGCAAATGATGGTGGACCAAACGTAAATCCGCTTACCAAGTGTTTTACTTCTAGAGCTTCAACTCAAGTTAAAATTTCTAAAACTTTTATGGATTTTATGAAAGATAGAGATGATCCAAGAGTTTCTGTTTTAGCATCTACAGTTAGTGGAGATACAGATCCTACCTTACAATTTGGTCAAGATATAAATGTTGATACAAGAGGTACAGCAAATTCAAAACCAAACATCAATATTTTTGGTGGTTCGGGAAATGTAGTTTACGATGCTCCTTTTTTCTTTCAAACGTATGCAGAGGTTGAGTTTATGTTAGCCGAAGCAGGAGAAAGATGGAGTTTGGCAGGTGGAGCTACAAATGTTGAAATACATTACAATGCAGGTGTAACTGCGGCAATGCAATATTTATCGATGTATGGTAATGTCGCAAATATTACAACTACTCAGATAGACGATTACTTAAATACGAATCCTTTTGTATCCTCGGAGGCTTTAAAAATGATTAATGAACAATATTGGGTAGCTACATTTGGTAATGGTTTAGAAACTTTTTCAAATTGGAGAAGATCTGGTTATCCAGAGTTAGTGCCTGCAAGTGTTGCAGCTACGCTTACAGGTGGTGAAATTCCAAGAAGATTGGTGTATCCAGCTTCAGAAAAATTAAACAATCCAGTAAATGTTGACGCAGCAATAACGCAACAAGGAGGAGACCTTTTAACGACAAGAATGTGGTGGGATAAAAATTAATTGAGAAAAAGATAATTTTTAAAAATAAAAGAGAGTAACAATATTTGTTTTTAGTTTGAATTTGTGATAGGAGGTGAGATACTAAAAGACGAATCTCACCTCTTATTTTAATAAAGAGTTTAAATTTAGGAAGACAATTCTTCTTAAAATTGAAAAAGTAAAAACTCATGTATCAGAAATTCAACTTCAAAAATTAAATTACAACTATTTTTAAAAAAAAGTATGTCAACTTCAATACCATAACTAATGGTACTTAATAAATAATAAAAGTAGTTTAAAGCTAATAAATTAAAATGAACTCAACCATAATTCTATTAATCATTGTATCTTATTTTGGGGTATTAATGTTAATATCACACTTTACTTCAAAAAACACAAGTGACGATTCCTTTTATACAGGAGACAGAAAATCTCCTTGGCAAGTCGTTGCTTTTGGGATGATTGGCGCCGTTATGTCTGGTGTAACATTTGTTTCTATACCAGGAATGGTAAGTAATAATTACTTTTATTATTTACAATTCGTTTTCGGAAACGTAGTGGGTTATGTGTTTATAACTTACGTGTTAATTCCCATCTATTACAATTTAAAACTGGTTTCGATATACAGTTATTTAGAAACCAGATTCGGACCAAGAACGTATAAGACAGGTTCTTTATTTTTCTTGATTTCGCAATCTTTTGGTGCAGCATTAAGATTGTTGCTAGCAGCAAAAATTTTACAATATGCAGTTTTCGATGCGTTTAATATTCCTTTTTATGCAACCGTAATTATCATATTAATCTTAATATGGATGTACACCAATAAATCTGGAATTAAAACCATTGTTTGGACGGATACTTTACAAACCTTCTTTTTATTAATGGCTGCAATCGTATCTATATTTATTATAAAAGACGCTTTAGATTTAAGCGTTTCAGAAACGATAACTTCTATTACAGATCATAAATATTTTAAGGTTTTTAATTGGGATTTTAATTCGGGAAGTAACTTTTTTAAACAGTTTATTTCTGGAATTTTGATTGCTGTAGCTATGGTTGGTTTAGATCAAAATATGATGCAAAAAACCTTAACCTGTAAAAATAAAAAGGAAGCACAACGTAATATATTAACATTCAGTTTGTTTTTAGCCTTGGCTCAATTTCTTTTTTTAGGTTTAGGTGTGATGCTTTATTTGTACGCAGAAAAATTCGGAATTCAGTTAGAAATGGAGAACGGAAAGTTTATCAATACAGATAATTTATTTCCAATGCTTTCTCTTGGAAATTTTGGAACTGTAGCAGCGGTTAGTTTTATTTTAGGAATAACTGCGGCTTCATTTTCTAGTGTAGATTCATCATTAACAGCACTAACAACATCTTTTACAGTAGATTTTTTAGATGTGAAAAATAAGAATTCAAAAGAAAAAAAACGACTTAAAAATTACGTGTTACTTGGTTTTTCTGTGATCATTTTTATCATCATAATGTTGTTTTCAGAAAGTAAAGGAGATGTAATTACAACAATATTTAAAGTTGCAGGCTATACGTATGGTCCGTTATTGGGGCTCTATTTGTTGGGTATTTTTACTAAAATAAATATAAAAGATACAGTAGTACCTTATGTCTGTATTTTAATGCCATTGCTAACTTATTATTTAAACTACATCGTTAAAGAAAAATTTTCTTTCGATTTAGGCTTTATGAATATATTATTAAACGCATCATTAACAATTTTAAGTTTAATCCTCACACGAAATAAAAATGATTAACAACCTAACAACAGAGCAAACATCAGATTACAATAATTTAGAAGAAATGAGTACGTTTGAATTACTTTCAAACATGAATATAGAAGATAAAAAAGTACCTAATGCAATTGAAAAAGCCATACCACAAATTGAAAAATTAACGGATGTTATTCATGCGAAAATGAGTAAAGGAGGAAGGCTTTTTTACATTGGAGCAGGAACAAGTGGTAGATTAGGGGTTTTGGATGCATCTGAATGTCCGCCTACATTTGGGGTTTCAGATAATTGGATTATTGGAATAATTGCTGGTGGAGATACAGCGCTTAGAAAAGCTATTGAAAATGCAGAAGATGATACCGAGTTAGCTTGGAAAGATTTACAAGAACACAATATTACAGACAAAGATGTTCTTGTTGGTATTGCGGCTTCGGGCACTACACCGTATGTAATTGGTGGCTTACAAAAAGCGAAACAGCACCAAATTATAACTGGCTGCGTTACTTGTAATAAAGATTCCCCATTATCACTAGAAGCAGGCTTTCCTGTAGAATTAATTGTTGGGCCAGAGTTTGTTACAGGAAGCACAAGAATGAAAGCGGGTACAGCACAGAAGTTAGCCTTGAATATGATTTCTACAACGGTGATGATAAAATTGGGACGTGTAAAAGGAAATAAAATGGTAGACATGCAACTATCAAACAAAAAGCTTGTTTCAAGAGGTGTTAGAATGGTCATGGACGATTTGAATATTGAAGAAGAATTGGCAACCAAATTACTACAAAAATATAAAAGTGTTAGAAAAACGATAGAAGCATATAAAACTGAAGTTAAATAATTGAATAGTTAAAAATGATAGTAAAAGAAAGACTAAAAGCATTAGATGTTTTAAGGGGAATCACTATAGCTGCAATGATTTTGGTGAATACACCAGGTAGTTGGTCTTATGTATATTGGCCTTTATTGCATGCGAAATGGCATGGTTTTACACCAACAGATGCCGTTTTTCCTTTTTTCTTATTTATTGTTGGTGTTTCTATTCATTTTGCCTTTAAAAATTTTAAGCCAAAAGAAAACCCGAAGGCATTAAAGAAGATTATCAAAAGAACCTTTATCATTTTTGCAATAGGACTATTTTTAAACCTCTATCCTAAATTTAATTTTGAAACGGTTCGATATTTCGGAGTTTTACAGCGTATTGCGCTTGCTTACGGAATTGGTGCTTCCATTTGTTTGCTCTTCAATAAAAGAAGCCTAATCTATGTTACCGCCAGTATTTTAATAATTTACTGGGGATTGTTATATTTCCTTGTTCCAGAAAATCCGTTTGAACCACAAACCAATTTAGTGGGTAAAATAGACTTGTATTTATTTGGGTCAAATCATATTTGGAAAGGTCTGGGTTTTCCTTTCGATCCTGAAGGTTTATTGTCTACATTGCCTTCTATTGCAACTGTTCTTATAGGTAGTTTGACAGGAGGTTTTTTAAGTAAACCAACAGACATCACTCTTAAAATAAAAAGACTTTTAATTTATGGATTCAGTCTTGTAGTGTTGGGATATGTCTGGAGTTTTGTGTTTCCTATAAATAAATCGCTTTGGTCAAGTTCTTTTGTGTGTTTTTCCGCAGGTTTTGCAATGCTACTATTGGCGTTTTTAATATGGCTTATTGATGTGAAAAAATACAACTCCTGGTCTCAACCATTTATACATTTTGGTACAAATTCATTGTTTATTTTTGTTTTCTCTGGTTTGTATATAAAAACAATGATTTATTTGGTGAAAATTACAAATGCACAAGGTGAAACTACAAGTGGTTTAAATTATATATATCAAAATATATTTGTTCCAATTGCTGGAAATATGAACGGGTCGCTATTATTTGCAATTGCTCATATTCTCTTTTTTTGGTGTCTAGTCTATATTTTGTTTAGAAAAAAAATATTTATAAAAATTTAATTCATAAAAAATGAAAAAATCAGTTTCTATCTTTTTAGCCTTATTAGCAATGATTTTTAGTTGTGACAAAAAACAAACTAAAAGCAATATCTCAGAAAATACAAACCAAACAAAATGGGTAGATAGTATTTATAATACAATGACTCTTAAAGAAAAAGTAGGACAGCTA
This sequence comes from Polaribacter sp. ALD11, assembly GCF_002831685.1. NCBI lineage: Bacteria > Pseudomonadati > Bacteroidota > Flavobacteriia > Flavobacteriales > Flavobacteriaceae > Polaribacter > Polaribacter sp. ALD11. Next base: position 3,066,024 of record NZ_CP025119.1, read on the forward strand.
TTTATGATTGCTGCGTATTCAAATAAAGAGGAAAGTCATACAGATACCATTCAAAAACTGATAAAAGAAAACGCAATTGGCGGACTCGTCTTTTTTCAAGGAGGCCCTGTAAGACAAGCAAAGCAAACAAACTTATACCAATCGACTTCGAAAGTACCTTTGTTAATTGCAATGGATGCAGAATGGGGTTTAAATATGCGTTTAGATAGTACTGCAAGGTTTCCTTATAATATGACACTTGGTGCTGTAAGTGATAACGATTTGGTTAGAAAAGTTGGTCATAAAATTGGTGAGCATTGCAATCGTTTGGGAGTTCATATTAATTTTGCACCTGTAGTAGATATCAATACAAACTCTAAAAACCCGATAATTGGTGTGCGTTCTTTTGCAGAAAATAAAATAAATGTCACCAATAAAGCAATTGCATTTACAGAAGGTTTACAAAGTTTAAATGTATTGGCATGTGCAAAGCATTTTCCTGGGCATGGAGATACCGACAAAGATTCTCATAAAACGTTGCCAACTGTTTCGTTGTCAAAAGAAAGAATTGATTCGGTTGAATTTTATCCCTATAAAAAATTGTTTAAAAACAACATTGCAGGTGTTATGGTTGCGCATTTGAATGTACCAAGTTTAGAAAGTACAGACGGACTTCCATCTTCATTGTCATATCATATTGTTTCAGATATTTTAAAAGAGAAACTGCAATTTAAAGGACTCATTTTTACGGATGCTTTAAATATGAAAGGGGCTTCAAACTATAAAGAAACTGGAGATATAGATTTGGCGGCGTTTATGGCTGGAAACGATATTTTGGTTTTAACAGAAGATGTTTCGAAAGGAATGTTAAAAATTATAGAAGCTTATAATAAAACAGAAATTACAGAAGAAAGGTTAGCGCATTCGGTTAAAAAGATTCTTACAGCTAAATTTAAGGTGCAGTTAAATAATTTTAAACCCATTGAAACAGCAAACCTTATTAGCGATTTAAATGATGAAACAAATGATGCACTAAACGAAGAAATATTTATAAATGCAATTACTACACTAAAAAATACGGATGAAATACTTCCGATAATAAAAGAAGAAAAAATAGCATTTGTGCATTTAGGTGATGGAAATTCTGCTGCATTTTTAGAAGAAATAAAGGCACATGTAACTGTTGATGTATTTTCTAATGCTACAAGTAAAAAGTTGCTTAAAAAACTCAAAAATTATGATAAAGTTATTATTGGTTATCATCGTTTAAATAGCCGACTAACTTCAAAAATTTCTAAAAAAGATCAGCAGATGATTGAAGAAATTGCGAAAAACAATAAAGTAGTTTTAGACGTATTTGCAAGTCAGTATTGTTTAGAAAACCTTTCATTTGAAAATATTGAAGCAACAGTTATTTCTTATGAAAATACTGATATTGCTCAAAAAATATCTGCACAAATTATTGTAGGAAATAAGGAAGCAAAAGGGAAATTACCCGCTTCTATAAACAACGATTTTGTAACAGGTAACGGAATTGAATTATTAAATTAAAAAAAAACTTAAAGAGTGCTACTAATTATGAAAAACTACATACTACTATTATGCGCTTTTATTATAATCTCTTGTGGTTCTAAAAAGAACAAAGAAACAGTACATACAGATCAATTAGAAAAAAAAACCGCAACAAAAATTATTGTAGCTGCAAACTTAACCAAACAGTATTTACCAATACTTAAAGGTAAAAATGTTGGTGTTGTAGCAAACCAAACAAGTGTTATTTTTAAAGAGGAAACAAATATACATCTTGTTGATTCTTTAATTGCTCTAGGTGTAAACGTTACAAAAGTTTTTGCTCCAGAACATGGTTTTAGAGGGAAAGCAGACGCTGGAGAACATGTAGCAGATGGTGTTGATGCAAGTACAGGTTTGCCTATTGTTTCTTTATATGGAGCAAATAGAAAACCATCGCAGGAGCATTTAAAAGGTTTAGATGTTATGCTGTTCGATATTCAGGATGTAGGTGTCCGTTTTTACACCTATATTTCTACACTTCATAATGTAATGGAGGTTTGTGCTGAGTTAAATATTCCACTAATTGTTTTAGATAGGCCGAATCCTAATGGGCACTATATTGATGGTCCGGTGTTAGAACAAGAAGCAAAAAGTTTTGTAGGAATGCATCCAGTTCCTACGGTTTACGGAATGACAATTGGAGAATATGGTAAAATGATTAATGGCGAAAAATGGTTAGAAAACGGAATTCAGTGCGACCTTACGGTAATATCATTAAAGAATTACACACATCATTCTGAGTATGATTTACCAATACTTCCTTCACCAAACTTACCAAACGCAAAGTCTATTAATTTGTATGCTAGTTTGTGTTTTTTTGAAGGAACAAATGTAAGTGCTGGTAGAGGTACAGAAATGCAATTTCAAATTTTTGGTTCGCCTTTTTTACTTGAAAAATCTTTTGATTTTAGTTTTACACCACAACCTAATTTTGGGGCAAAACACCCGAAGCATGAAGGGGAAATGTGCTATGGAAGAGATTTAAGAAATACAGAGAAACTGAGTAGTTTAAATTTAAACTGGCTGATTGAATCGTATAAGAATACAGAAAATAAAGCCCAGTTTTTTAATAAATTCTTTCTAAAGTTAGCAGGAACCTCAAAATTACAAAAACAAATTGAGCAAGGAGTTTCGTTTGAAGATATAAAAGCAAGTTGGCAAAATGATTTAAATACATTTCAAGAGGTTAGAAAAAAATACCTCTTGTATTAATTGCTGCTATTCATTAAAAAAATAAGTAAACAGTCTTCAGTTAGTCATTCTTAATAAATTGCCAACTGAAGATTGCTCACTATATATTAGATTAAACCCGCTCTTTTTAATAAAGCATCTGGTTTTGGCTCTTTTCCTCTAAAACGCTTGTACAAAGTCATTGGTTTTTCTGTTCCTCCTTTAGAAAGTACATTTTCTTTGAATTTTGTAGCTACTTCTTTATTAAAAATTCCTTCTTCTAAAAAATATTCAAAAGCATCTGCATCTAAAACTTCTGCCCATTTGTAAGAATAATATCCTGCGGAATATCCACCTTGAAAAATATGTGAAAAAGCAGTACTCATTACATTTTCTGCAACATCAGGATATAATTTTGTTTCAGCAAAAGCACCGTTTTCAAACTCTTTTACAGATGTAATTGTCTCTGGCGACTCACCACCGTGCCATTGCATATCTAACAAACCAAAACTAAGTTGTCTTAACGTTTGCATTCCTTCATGAAAACTTGCCGATTCTTTAATTTTCTCAACATATTTCATCGGAATAATTTCTCCTGTTTCATAATGTTTTGCAAATAACTCTAAAGCTTCTTTCTCAAAACACCAATTTTCTAAAACTTGACTTGGTAATTCTACAAAATCCCATGAAACAGAAGTACCCGATAAGCTATTGTAGGTTGTATTTGCTAACATTCCGTGAAGCGCATGACCAAATTCATGAAACAAAGTGGTAACCTCATTAAAAGTTAATAAAGAAGGTTTTGTTTCGGTTGGTTTTGTGAAATTACAAACAATAGAAACGTGTGGTCTTTCGTTAATGCCGTTTTTAATTTGTTGCGATTTATAAGACGTCATCCACGCACCATTTCTTTTTCCTTTTCTTGGATGAAAGTCAGCGTAAAAAATAGCTATAAAATTACCATTTGTATCAGTAACGTTATACGTTTTAACGTCTTCGTGGTATTTGTCGATATTAGAGACTTCTTCAAAATTTAAATCGAATAATCGATTTGCAATTTCAAAAACACCATCAATTACATTCTCTAATTTAAAATAAGGCTTTAATAATTCTTGGTCTAAATCAAATAATTCTTTCTTTAATTTTTCTGAATAATAAGCGCTATCCCATTTTTGAAGTTGATCTATACCATCTAATTTTTTCGCGTAATTTTCTAAGTTTTCAAATTCTTTTAGCGCTGCAGGTTTTGCTTTTTCTAATAAATTATTAGAAAAGTCAATTACTTTTTCTGGCGTTTCTGCCATTCTTTCTTCTAAAACAAAATGAGCATGTGTTTTATAACTTAATAAGTTGGCTCTTTCATGACGCAGATTCACAATTTCTAAAACAATTTTTTCATTGTTGAATTCATTGTCCTGAAATCCTTTTTTACCAGCAGCAATTGCCATTTTTTTACGCAATTCTCTATTGTCTGCATATGTTAAGAATGGAATGTAGCTTGGGTAATCTAAAGTAAAAATATAACCTTCTTTTTTCTTAGACTTTGCAACTTCTCTCGCAGCTTCTTTTTCGCTTTCTGGTAAACCTGCCAAATCATCCTCATTTGTTAAGTGCATTTCGAAAGCATTGGTTTCTGCCAATACATTCTCGCCAAATTTTAAAGAGAGTTTAGATAGTTTTGCATCAATTTCACGAAGTTTTGCTTTATCAGCTTCATTTAAATTTGCACCATTTCTTGCAAAACTTTTATATTGCTTGTCTAAAAGCATTTCTTGTTCTGGCGTTAAATCTAAAGTTTCTTTCGTATCAAAAACCGACTTTACTCTTTTAAATAAGTCTTTATTTAACGTAATATCATTTCCAAACTCACTTAACCAAGGAGAAACTTCTTGTGCTATTTTCTGGATTTCATCATTGGTTTCAGCAGAATTTAAGTTAAAGAAAATACTTGTAATTCTATTTAGTTTTTCACCAGAAAAATCTAAAGCAACTGTTGTGTTTTCAAAAGTAGGTGTTTCAGAATTATGTATGATTGCATCAATTTCTGTTTTTGCAATTTCAATCCCTTTTTTAATTGCTGGTTTGTAATTATTGTTAGAAATTTTAGAAAAAGGAGCAGTATCAAAGTCTTGTAAAAGTGGATTCATTGTATTTATTTTAAAGCTCAAATATAAAGATTCTATTAATCTTATCATTTGTTTAATTGAAGTTTCCTTTAAACGATAAAATATGTCTTTTTAGCGAAAATTTTTCAGTACTAATAAAATTTGACGCTATTTTTGTTTAATAATATTGTGATTTTACGCGTCCACAATTAAATATTAGAACCATGAAAAAACACATACTATTCTTATTTGTCTTTCTAACTCAAATTATTGGAGCTCAAATACCTTGTTCAGCTGGTTTTACAGGAAACGGAACCGATGATTATATTACAATTCCAAACACAAATGCAATTAACTTACAAAATACTAGAAATAGAACTGTAGAATTTTGGTTTAAACCTTCAGATATTACTACGAGACAGGTTTTGTATGAAGAAGGGGCTCAAGTAAATGTCATCCTTTTTTATATTGAAGGTGGTAGAGCTTATTTAGGTGGTTATAGAAACAATGCAAATAACAATACTAGAAGACGCTTTTTTAGATCTGCAATTGGAGATATTGCAATAGATAAATGGACGCATATTTCTTTTACAATTGAAGATACAGCTTCACCAGACATTACTTTTAAATGGTTTTTAGATGGTACTGAACAAGATTCTCAGGCAGGTTTACAAGTAAGCAATCATTCGGGTAATGTTTCTATTGGTAGAAATGGTGGTAGTGTAAGATACCCAACTAGTTTGTCGAATGCAAATTGGGGAGGAAGCGGAATAGGAACTTATAATGGAACATTCTCTGGAAGCAATGGAGCTGATAATAATTTTGAAGGAAATATTTCTTTATTAAGAATTTGGAATGTTGCAAGAACAGAAACTCAAATAGATACTAATAAGTCGATATATTTAACAACAGGAACTAGTTTGGTAGCATATCAAGATGGAGATCAAATAAAGTATAAAGCAAACGGGGCAGCATCTATTGGTGCAACTGCGACTGCAAACGGAAGTGGGACAACGTATACTTGGAATGGTGGTGTATCTACTGATTTTTCTAATAATGCAAATTGGTCTGGAACATCACCTGCAATTACAAAAACACAAACCGTAGTTATAAATAATGGTACTAATAAACCAGAAATAACTTCAGAAGTTAAAATAGGTAGATTAACCGTGAGTGCTGGTGCAGAGTTTATTGTACAAAGTGGTGCAACTTTAAATATATTTTACGGGTTAACAAACAACGGAACGATTACTGTAGAAGATGGTGGTGCATTAATTTTTAATTCATGTAGTGCTACCATTACTGGTTCTGGAACCTTCAACATAAAAAGAGCAACACCAATATATACAGGCAATAATTTTTATTCTTACTGGAGTTCTCCTGTAATTGCAGCAGATTCTAATATTGGTGGCGTTTTTCCTGATGCAGACTTAATTTATAGATTTGATGCAAGTAGTGCTAGTTCTAGTTGGGCTTCTCATGGAAGATCAAACTTTAATCCTGGTGTTGGTTATGCTATTCAAAATGAAGGTTTAGGTGGACAATTAAGAACTTTTAACGGTAAAATTAATGAGGGTGATGTTGTTGTAAATGTTTTTGCCACATCAAATTTAGCAAGTACAGATCCAAGTAATGTTTGGTCTACAGAAGGAGATAATTTAGTTGGAAACCCGTATGCATCAGCAATAAATTGGGATCTAGTAAGTGCAGATACAGACAATTTAGATATTGATGGTACTGTTTATTTATGGAACCAGAATACAGCAGAAGTTGGAGATAATAACGTGTCAGATTATTTACAATACAATGCTACAGGCGGTATGAGTAATACAACAACGGGTAAAATTGCTTCTGGTCAAGGTTTTTTTGTAAGAACTACAGCCAACAGTAGTATTACTTTTAAAACCACGCATCAGATTGTAGCAAATAACACACAGTTTTATAAAACGAATAAAGCCAAAACAATAGCTAAGAAAGAAGGAAGATCTTGGTTTACATTTAATAAAGGAAACAAAACAAATACACTTTTAGTTGGTTTTTTAAAAGGAGCTACCAATAGATATGACAGATTGTATGATGCGCCTTTCGACATCAATCAAACTTCTTTAGGTTTTTACACTTTGGTAAGAGGTAATAAAAAAGCATCTATACAAGGTTTTCCAAAATTAAAAAGAGATAAAAAAGTAGTAAAAGTAGGTTTTGTGGTTGACGAGTTAGGTGAGTACTCAATCGGTATTCAAGGGGAATCTATAAATGAAGATTATTATATTTATTTAAGAGATACAGAAGCTAAGAAAACAGTAGATTTAAAGCAAAGAGGTTATACTTTTAATATCGATACTATTGGTGAAAATAATACAAGATTTAAACTTATTTACACAAAAAAGAAGCGAAGAGCTACACAAAAAACAGGCAAAGAATCTTTACTTGTAGAAGAAATAGATTCTAAAGATTTTACAATTTATGTAGATGGAGCAAAAGAACTAATTGTAACCTATGATTTTGATGTAGATAATATAAAAGAAGTTACTTTGTATAATATTCAAGGAAGAAAAGTAAAATCGTTTTTAGGTAAGGAAACTAAAAATGTTTCTAACTTAAAAACAGGGATTTATATAGTAAACACTACTTTAATGAATAATATTAACATGACAAAAAAAATACTGATTGCTAATTAGCAATCAGTATTTCTAACTATTTTTATTTCCGAACCCTTTCCGAAGCTTGCTCAACTTTTAACTTTAATTCCTCTTTGTAAGCGATAATTCTATTTAAAACAAGTTCATCTGAAGCACCAATTATTTGAGCTGCTAAAATACCTGCATTTTTAGCCCCATCTAAAGCAACTGTAGCTACAGGAACGCCACCAGGCATTTGTAAAATAGATAAAATAGAATCCCAACCATCAATTGAATTTCTACTTTTTACAGGAACACCAATTATTGGCAACGGACTCATAGAAGCCACCATTCCTGGTAAATGAGCTGCGCCACCAGCACCAGCAATAATTACTTTGATGCCTCTTTTGTGTGCATTTTTAGAATACTCAACTAATTTTTCTGGAGTTCTATGAGCAGAAACAATATCTACTTCTATTGCAATATTAAAACTTTCTAAAATATCTATTGCCTCTTGCATTATTGGAAGATCAGAATCACTTCCCATTATTATTCCTACCATAATTATTTGCTTATCACTCTAATTGTTTCTTTTACCTTTTGTGCAACTTTTCTTGCAATATCAATATCTGAATTTACAATAGTAACATGACCCATTTTTCGAAATGGTCTTGTTTCTTTTTTTCCGTAAATATGCGGAGTAACGCCATCAATCTTTAAAATTTCCTCTATATTCTGATAAATTACATTGCCAGAAAAACCTTCTTCACCTACTAAATTCACCATAATTCCTGCAACTTTACTGTCTGTATTTCCTAAAGGAAGGTTTAAAATACTTCTTAAATGTTGTTCAAATTGATTGGTGTAACTCGCCTCAATAGAATAATGCCCAGAATTGTGTGGTCTAGGAGCCACTTCATTTACTAAAATTTTATCATCTTCTGTCTGAAACATTTCAACAGCTAATAAACCTACAAAATCTAAATCGCTCACTACTTTTAAAGCAACTTCTCTTGCTTTTTCTGCAACTTTAGAAGGTATTCTTGCAGGACAAATTACATACTCTACTTGGTTTGCTTCTGGGTGAAATTCCATTTCTACAACCGGGTATGTTTTTACTTCACCAGTTGCATTTCTTGCAACAATTACAGCCAATTCATTTTTAAAAGGAATTAGTTTTTCTGTAATACATTCTACATTTGGTAAACGTTCTAAATCTTGAATATTTCTAACAATTTTTACGCCGTTACCATCATAACCAAAACGTGCAGCTTTCCATACAAATGGAAATTCAATGATATTATTTTCGTAAGAATGTTTTAATTCTTCTAAATATGCGTAATGAGAAAATTCTGCTGTAGGAATTTGATGATCTATATAGAAGTTTTTCTGTCTTGCTTTACTTTGAATAATTCGTAAATCTTTTGGTTTGGGGAAAATAGTTAATCCTTCATCTTCCAATTTGTCTAACGCATCTAAATTTACATTTTCTATTTCTATAGTTAGTAAATCAACGGTTTTTCCGAAGTTATAAACGGCATTAAAATCTAATAAATCTCCAACTATAAAGTTATTGCAAATTTCTGCACAAGGTGCCTCTTTATTGCTTTCTAGAATAGAAGTGTGGATGTCGAATTTTTGTGTTTCTGCTAAAAGCATTCTTCCTAATTGACCACCACCAAGAATACCTAATTTAAAATTTGAAGAATAATAGTTTTTCACCTTAAAAGTTGTTGTGTTTCGGCAAAAATACACAACTATTTTAAGAATTAATTACTTATTCTTAAAGAACTTCCGTTTCGAGTGACTGTGTATTCTCTTGCAAAACAAGCATCCGTCCCTTGTGGTAAAGGTTCTCCAGTTAAAATACTGTATTCGCTGTCATCACAAACACACTTTAAGCGCTGTCCATCAAAAGACATTGGTGTGTTACAATCGAATTTAGGACATTTTCTGTCAAATGCCTTGTATCCTAAAGTAGCTCCGTTATAAAGAATAATTCCTTGCATGCCACCTGTTATTTTTGCAGAACCTGTAGGTGTTAATACTCCATTTAATTGTGGGTTATTTAAATCTAAAGGAACTGTTGCTATTGAATTTCGAAAGCAAGAGCTAATTCTAGTATTATCTTCGCATGAATAGAATATGAGGGTAAAGAATAAAAAACCGATTGTTTTAAACATAAAAATATTTTTGTTATTTTAATAACGAAGGCAAGTTACAAATATTTTGTATATTTGTATAACAATCTCATTCCTGAAAGGGCAATGGGATTTTTAAATTTAAACAACATGAGTGAGATATCATATTATTCTGCGGAAGGATTAAAAAAATTAAGAGAAGAATTAGTTCAGTTAGAACAAGTAGAAAGACCAAGAGTTACTACAGAAATTGCAGATGCAAGAGATAAAGGTGATTTAAGTGAAAATGCAGAATATCATGCAGCAAAAGAAGAGCAATCTCACTTAGAATTTAAGATAGCGAAGTTAAAGAATGTAATTTCTAGTGCACGTATTTTAGATGAAAGTCAATTAGATACATCTAAAGTTTTAATACACTCTAGTGTGGTAATTAAGAATGCTACAAACGGAATGGAGTTTAAATATAGATTGGTTGCAGATTCTGAAACTGATGTTAGAAATGGTAAATTATCTGTAAACTCGCCAATTGGTAAAGGTTTGTTGGGTAAAAAAGTGGGTGATGTTGCGGAGATTCAAGTTCCTAGCGGAATTATGAAGTTTGAAATTGTTGAAATTTCTAGAGAATAAAAGGGTTGTTACATTTGTAATTTACCAATTAATATTTATAAATTCGGGTTTTGATTTAGTCAAAATCCGAATTCTTTTTTATATTTACTTTCGTTTGTTAGATCGAGCGTAGGTAAGATCTAATTAATAGCCCCTTCGACTGCGCTCGAGGAGATACTTAAATAAAATTATGAGCATATTTACAAAAATAATTACAGGAGAAATACCAAGTTATAAAGTAGCAGAAAATGAAAATTTTATTGCTTTTTTAGATATTAATCCGAATGCTAAAGGACACACTTTAGTGGTGCCTAAAAAAGAAGAAAATAAGCTTTTCGACTTGTCTAGAGACGCATATAAAGATTTGATGGATTTTTCTTATACCGTTGCAAAAGCATTGGAGAAAGCAATTCCTTGTAAAAGAATAGGAATGAGTGTAATTGGTTTAGAAGTACCTCATGTGCATGTGCATTTAATTCCGTTAGATGAAATGGCAGATATTCAATTTTCGAAAAAAGTAAAATTAACAAATGATGAGTTTGTAAGTTTGGCTGAAAGAATTGCTGCTGAGTTTTAGTTTTCTTATGCTGAAATTTTAAAATTTTATTCTGAATAAACCTATTAAGGGTTGTTGTGTTTACATAGGAATAATAATAAGTTGGCAAACAAGTCTAGCCCTGATTGTAGCACTTGTTTGAGCTCTTTTTTATCTTTTTAGATAAAAAAAGCGAGTGCGGAAAGCAGGAAATAGCTTCTAAAACTAAACCTTATCTAACAAAATCTGGAATGTAGTTCCTTTTCCTATTTCAGATTTTTGTACAAATATTTTTCCTTTGTGGTAATCTTCTACAATACGTTTAGAAAGTGATAAGCCTAAGCCCCAACCACGTTTTTTTGTAGTAAAACCTGGTTTAAAAATCTGCTTGTATAATTTTTTTGGCATTCCTTTTCCGGTATCAGAAACCGTTATTTTTACTTTTTTTGGTGTATTTTCTATTCTTAAATTTAAAGAACCTTCTTTTTGCATTGCATCAATGGCGTTTTTAATAAGGTTTTCTATAACCCAACCAAACAATTCTGTGTTAAGGTTGGTTAAAATTTCTTTGTCTGAAGTTGTAAAGTAAAATGTGATTTGTTTAGAACTTCTCGACTCTAAATAATCGAATGCTTGTTTTGTAATGACAACAATATTTTCTTTTTTTAACTCTGGTGTAGAACCAATTTTAGAAAATCGATTTGCAATGGTGTTTAGTCTAGCAACGTCTTTTTCTATTTCTTCGACATATTTATCATCTATTTTTTCCATTTTTAAAATGGCAATCCATCCTAAAAGAGAAGACAGAGGTGTACCAATTTGATGTGCGGTTTCTTTTGCCATTCCGGTCCATAATTTATTGGTTTCTGCAGCTTTATTAGAATTGTAAAAGAGATAAATTACGCTTAAAAAAAGAAATAATATTAAAATTAAGGCAATGGGATAATAGGTAAGTCTGTTTAATAAATCTGAATTTCTATAATAAATAAATTGTTTGTTTTTCCCTTTATAGCTAATCTCAATTGGTGTGTTTTCGGTCTTCATTTTTTCCAACTGCTCTTCAATGTACTTCGAATCTAAAGATTTTACAGGGTCTAAATTTTGAAAGGATTCAATATTTCCTTGTCCGTCAACTAAAATTAAAGGAATACTTGTGTTGGTGGTAATAATTTTATCTTGTAAAGTAATGTCGGAATTTAAATCTGCGCTCGCCAATTCTTTTTGAGCAATTCCTAAAATTTCCATTTTAACCCTTTCTTCATTTTTAAATTTCTGAAAAAACATATAGGTGTTCCATAAGATTAGAGAAACAATAATCAAAGAAACTAAAATGGCAATTCTTTTAAATAGAAGCGTGTTGGTTAGAAAATTCATGAAAACAAATATAAAGGTTTCCCTATATAACTCATTTGTGATTTTGATAGTATCTTTACAAGATAAAATATTTTAGAATGCTTACAATAGATCCAAAAGAAATTTCTACGCAACAATTACACGGTTATTTATTAGGTGCTGTTGCGCCAAGACCCATTGCGTTTGCAAGTACAATTGATGCAGAAGGGAATCCGAATTTATCGCCTTTTAGCTTTTTTAATGTGTTTGGTGCAAATCCGCCAATAATGATTTTTTCTCCGGCAAGAAGAGTACGCGATAATACCACAAAACATACTTTAGAAAATGCTCTGGCAACCAAAGAAGTGGTTATAAATGTGGTGAATTATGCGATTGTACAGCAAATGTCTTTAAGTTCTACAGAATACCCAGAAGGTATAAATGAGTTTGAAAAAGCTGGTTTTACCATGTTACCATCCGATAAAATAAAACCATTTAGAGTTGCAGAATCGCCTGTGCAATTTGAATGCAAAGTGAAGGATGTTATTTTTACTGGTGATGAAGGCGGAGCAGGAAATTTAATTGTTTGTGAAGTAGTTAAAATTCATATTTCTGAAGATGTTTTAGATGAAAAAGGTGGCATCGACCAATATAAAATAGATTTAGTAGCAAGAGCAGGAGGAAGTTATTATTCGAGAGCAAGAGATGGGTTTTTTGAAATTCCGAAACCAATTGCTACTTTAGGTATTGGTGTAGATGCAATAGCTTCTATAATTAGAAATAGCACTGTTTTAACAGGAAACAATTTAGGTATGTTGGGTAACGTAGAGCAACTGCCAACCGAAGAAACTGTTAATAACTTTGCAAAAGAACATCCGCAATTTATTGGGTTAGAAACCACAAAAAAACATACATTTGCGCAAGAGTATTTAAAAAAGAATGATGTAGAAAGTGCTTGGAAAGTGCTTTTAATTAAATAGTTAAGATTATATTATGGAAGTTATTGGTAAAGTAAAGTTAATTGGAGAGGTACAAAGTTTTGGGGCTAACGGTTTTAGAAAAAGAGAATTAGTTGTTACAACAGATGACCAATATCCACAAATGATTATGATAGAGTTTGTGCAAGATAAATGTGATTTGTTAAACAATTATGCTGTTGGACAAGATGTAAAAGTATCTATCAACTTAAGAGGTAGAGAATGGATTAACCCACAAGGAGAAGCAAAATACTTTAACTCTGTACAAGGTTGGAGAGTTGAAAATGTATCTCAAACAGGGGCTCAAAACGAGAACTTGCCTCCAGTAGATCAATTTCAACCAGCATCTAATGTTTCAAATGAAGAACCAGACGATTTACCTTTCTAGAAAGATAGATCTTTAGATACATAAAAAAGAGTGCAATTTTTTAAATTGCACTCTTTTTTATTATATAAGTTTTTAGTTTTAATGCTTGAATCTAAAAGAGAAGAAGTTTATTTCTTTTCCCCTTTTTTAGGCATTGGTCCACGTAAATGAATGACCAATCCGTTTAAGAAATTACGTAAAATTTGATCTCCACATTCTACATATTTTTCATGCTCTTCATTTCTGAATAAAGCACCTAATTCACCTTTTGAAACTTTAAAATCTACTAAAGCGCAGATTTCTACAATGTCTGTGTCACGTAATTTGTGTGCAACACGTAATTTTTTTAAAATATCGTTATTTGTTAATCCCATACTACAAATGTAAGTTTTTTATGTAACTACTTTAAAAATTGCCCAAGCATAAATTGCAAATCGTAAAAAACGAAATAAACCAAAGAATACTACGTTTCTAAAAGGATATTTTATCATACCCGCTGCTAAACAAGCAATAGAAAAAGGCAAAGGTAACAATGCACCAACTAAAATTAAAAAACCACCCCATTTTTTAGTGTTTCTTAAATTAGCAGCCATTTTAACTTCTAAATAATTTTTTACAGATTCAATTTTCAAAGTCATTTTTCCTATAAAATAAGAAAGTAAACCACCTACGTAAGACAACGTAGCTAAAAGAGATAGGTTTAAAACCGGACTTTCTGTCTTACCAGACCATGCAATAAAAATTTCTGGAGGAACCAAACCTAATAAGGTTTCAGAGAGGAAAAAAGTAATTAAAATACCAGTTCTAGAAAAAGTTTCTGTAACCGTTTCTAACCCTTCATTAATATCATAGACATATTTGTTGAAAAGAAATAAGCCCAAAATAACTAAAACGATGGGTATGAAAGCTTTTTTTACACTTTCCCAGACAAACAAGTAAAAGCCAGTTCTACCATAATAATTATGGAGCCTCTTGCCTATAAATGCAGTCTTTTTTTTTCTTCTTTTGCGTTTATCTTCCAACTAGTCAATTATTTTTTATGAAGTTACAAAAATAGGAACAAAATCTAAATAAATAAGATTAGAATTTTAGATTAACGATTTTTTAATAAAACAGTAAATTCGCTAAATATTAGCATTAATTTTTACTACATGATTTGGCTTACCCATAAAATAGAATTTCCTGCGTATCAATTCACTTCTAAAGAAGGTATTATTGCCTTGGGTGGAGATTTATCTGAAGAAAGATTAATTCATGCTTACAAAAACGGAATTTTCCCATGGTTTTCTGAAGATGATCCTATTGTTTGGTATTGTCCGTTTGAAAGAATGGTTTTGTTTCCAGATGAAATAAAAATATCTAAATCGATGCGAAGAATCATCAATAAAAAAGAATTTACAATTACAGAAAATACCGCGTTTGAAGAAGTAATTTATAATTGTAAAAGTATTGATAGAAATGATGGTTTTGGAACCTGGATTACAGATGATATGGAAGCTGCATACATTAATTTACACAAAAAAGGAGTTGCAAAATCTATAGAAATTTGGTTAGATAATGAACTTGTTGGTGGTTTATATGGTTTAGAAATAAATAATATTTTCTGTGGAGAAAGTATGTTTAGCAAAGTATCTAATGCATCTAAATTAGCATTTATACATTTGGCTAGCAAAAAAAAGTATCAATTAATAGATTGCCAAGTTCATAATGAACACTTGGCAAGTTTGGGGGCCAGAGAAATTGAAAGAGATTTATTTTTAAAAACCTTAAAAGGTTGATGTTTGGTGTTTAATAGTTCATCTGAAATATTTTAAGATTTCTAGAATGAGAATCTTATTGTATCTTCTAAGCTCTAAAATACTATTGTTATATTGAAGGCGTTTATTTATTACGTAATCAATTGTTTGTCAATAGCGTTAAAATATTAATTATTAAAGACAATCTTAGAACAAATACTGATGTATTTTTGCGTTGATATAAAAATTATATATGTCTGCTAAAAAAGTTATAAAGAAAAAATATCGTTTTTTAAGAAGAACCTTACGCGTACTTTTCGGGATTTTTACGTTCTTATTACTGCTTGTTTTATTTATAAGAAGCCCTTGGGGACAAAGCATTATTGTTGATAAAGCAGTTCAGTATGTTTCTGATAAAACCAATACTAAAGTCGCCGTAGAAAAACTATTTATAACTTTTGGTGGAGCGCTGCAATTAGAAGGTCTTTATTTAGAAGATAAAAAAGGAGATACTTTAGTGTATTCTAAATCTTTGGAAGCAAACGTGCCTCTTTGGGGAATGATTACAGGAAATTCTGTTGGATTAGATAATTTAAAATGGGAGGGATTGCGTGCAAATATCATAAGAAAAGATACGGTTGCTGGTTATAATTTTCAGTTTCTAATTGATGCGTTTTCTTCAGGAAAATCAACTTCGGTAGCTAAAGATACTATTGTAAAACCAGTAGATATTGTTTTAGGAAAATTGAATTTAAAAGAGATTGATGTTACTTTTAAAGACGCTGTTTTAGGGATTGATAGTAAGTTTGAAATAGGTACTCTTGCTGCAGAAATGGAATCTTTAGATCTCGAAAAAATGATTTTTAACGCGAATGCTATTTCGCTTTCTAATGCTAAAATTAAATTCATACAAAGTAAGGTTACTATAAAATTGCCTGTTGCAGACACCGTTTTACCAACATTTTCTGCTGAAGCCATTAAGATAACAGAAACAAAAATATTTTACAAGTCTGAAACAGAAAATATATTAGCAGATGTAAATATCAGCGAGTTTTATACTGAAATTCCGTTGTTAGATTTAGCCAATAAATCATTCAAGTTAAATACCATTCAACTTAAAAACTCCAATATTTTGGTTGAGATGAAAACAACTAAGAAACCCACAAAAACGATTGTAAAAAATAATACTCAAGCTACTTTTACTTGGCCCGATCTCGCTTTAGAGGTAGAGGAGCTAACGTTAGAGAATAACAATATCAACTATTTTATAGATGGTGCAAAATCACAGAAAAATAGCTTTAATGCCAACGCTATTTCTTTAGATAATCTAAATTTAAAGGCTTCAAATGTTTTTCTAAAAGACCAAAACGCAAGTTTAGCAATAGAAACATTCAATTTTAAAGAAAAATCTGGAATTAACTTAAAAGAACTCGCCTTTAATGCACATATTACAGATAAAAGATTAGAAGTCTCAGACTTAAATATTGCAATCAATAAAAATAAAATCAGCGGTTTTGCAAAGGCTAATTATCAATCGCTTTCTCAATTAGTCTCATCACCAGAGAGCACTAGAATTCAATTGAATATGCCTTCTTTTAATCTTTGGTTAGACGAAATTTTTAGATTTCAACCAAGTTTAAAAAAGAATGAATACTTAAAGAAGTTGAGCACAAAAGAATTTACAGGAACCTTAAATGTAAACGGTTCTTTATCGGATATTGAAATTTTAAAAACAAACGTAAATTGGGGGCAAGCAACAGCGATTTCTTTAAACGGAAATATTAAAAATGTAACAAACCCTGATATATTACAACTAGATTTTCCAAGATTTAGCGCGAAAACGAAACGTTCAGATCTTTTAAAAATAGTAGCTGAAAAGGAGTTAAATATTAAGTTGCCAGAAGAAATTTTAATTTCAGGAACTGTAAAAGGGAACTTAAAAAATATAATTACAGCTGCAAAAATAAATACAACCCAAGGTTTGGCAACTGTAAAAGGAACTTTTAAAAATAGTGATAAATTAAGTTATGATCTTGTTGTAAATATTGAAAAATATAAAGTTGGTGAATTGTTGATGAATCCTAATTTAGGAGAATTAAGCCTTCGTTTAAATTCTGAGGGAAGTGGTGAAAATATCAATAATTTAGAAGCTACTTTAGAAACAACTATTTCTAAGTTTCAATTACAAAATTACAAAATTACAGGTTTAAATATTAAGGGTAATTTAAAAAACGGACAGGGAAATGTTACTTCAAAATATAAAGATGAAAATCTAAATGTAGGTTTAAATGCATTTATAAAATTAGATTCTATTGCTACAGAAGCAAAGCTAAATTTGAATGTAATTGGCGCAGACTTACAGGCTTTAGGAATTGTAAAGCGCAATGTAAAAACAGGAATGGAAGTCTCTTTAGATTTTAAAGGAAACCCTAAAAGTTATCATATTTCTACAAACGTGAAAAACGGAGTTGTAGTTTATGACAATAGAACCTATTTAGTGGGTGCTGTAAATGCAAAAGCCTTTGTAGATAAGGATACTACGGCTGTTTCGATAAAGAACAAAATGTTAGATTTTAATTTAGAATCGAACACAGATCCGCAAACATTTAGTAAGGCAATTCAACGTCATATTTTTAGTTATTTTTACAGAGATGAAGTACTTTCAGATACCATTACGAATCCTATAAATTTACACTTGACTGCCAAAATAGCTCAAACTTCTTTAATAAAAGATGTTTTCTTGGTGAATGTAAAAGATATTGATACAATTAATATTGCTGTAGATTTTAAAGAAAAAGAAAGGGTTTTAAAAGCGAATATTACTGCTCCGTATATTAACTACAGTGACAATAAATTAGATAGTTTGGCTTTTTCTATGCATACAGATAAAGAAAACTTCAATTTTAATTTAGGTTTCAGGAATATAACTGCTGGACCTATAGACGTGCCAAAAACCATTATTACTGGGAATCAAACAAACAACGAATTGTCACTTAATTTCTTAGGGTTTCATAAAGGTGAAAAACTAATGAATGTAAATACTAAAATTACAGGAAATAGAGAAAAACTAAAGTTTTCTGTAAATAAAGATAGTTTGATTTTAAACAGGCGTAAATGGACAATTCCAGAGGATAATGAAATCATTTTGTCAGATAATAACCTAGCTTTTAAAAACTTTAAAATCACCAAAGACAAGCAATCTATAGAAATTACAGACCAATTAAAAAACGTAGCAAAGAGCCATATTGCTTTGGTATACAGTAATTTTAAAATAAATGAGGTTTTTAATTATTTAAATCCAGAAAATGAAATCGCAAACGGAATTTTAAATGGAGATTTTATTTTAGAAGAACCTTTTACAAATACGGGTATTATTGCAGATGTGAGTGTAACCAACTTTGAGTTTTTAAAAACTAATTTTGGAAAACTAACCATAGATGCAAAATCTTTAGGGAATAATAGATATGATTTTAATGCGAAATTAAGAGAAGGAGACGTTAATTTAGATTTAAAAGGAGATTATTTTGTAGACAATAAGGATGCCAATTTGAATTTAGACTTAGTTATTAACGAATTTAAAATGAAAGCCTTAAGCACACTTTCTTTGGGAGAGATAAAAGAAACTAATGGTAGTTTTTCTGGCGATTTTAAAGTGATGGGTACAACATCCGAACCAAAATACAAAGGCGCTTTAAAGTTTAAGGATGCTACTTTTAATGTAACCAAGCTGAATACTAAATTTACTTTAAAGAATGAAATTCTTAATGTAGACAACACTGGTTTTTCAATGAATAATTTTACTGTTTTAGATGCTAAGAATAATGCCTTGGTGCTTTCAGGAAAAATTAAAACGAAAAGTTTTATAAATCCAAAATTCGATTTAAAATTAAAAGCCAATAATTTCAGAATTTTAAACGCGACAAAAGAAGATAATGAAACCCTGTACGGTAAAGTTACTTTTAATGCAAATGCAACATTAACAGGAGATTTACAGATACCAAAATTAGATGCAAGTTTTACTTTAGGTAAAGACACCGATGTAACGTATGTAATGCCTTCTGCGTATGCAAATGTAGAAGAAAGAGACGGTGTTGTGGTTTTTGTAAATAGAGAAAATCCGAATGCAATTTTAACACAAACTGAAGAACAAACGGCAATTATTAGTGGTTTTGACATTTCTTCACAATTAAAAGTAAGTAAAGAAGCAATTGTAAATATTGTTATTAACGAAGATACCGGAGACAATTTTAAGGTTTCAGGTGATGGTGATTTCGTTTTTACGATGATACCCAACGGAAGAGTTTCTTTAACAGGGAGTTATGAGATTTCTGGAGGTCATTATGAATTAACCCTTTATAATTTAGTAAATAGAAAATTTTTATTGGCTCCTGGAGGAAGAATTTCTTGGTCTGGAGATCCTTTTGATGCGAAGTTAGACGTGAGCGCAATTTATAAATTAGAAACTTCTGCATCACCTCTAATGGCAGCACAAATTTCAGGAGAAGATGCATCCGTAAAAAATAAATACAAACAAGTGTTACCGTTTCAAGTATATTTAAATATCGATGGTGAATTATTACAACCTAAAATTTCTTTTGATTTAGACATGCCAGAAGAAGAACAAGGGGCAATTGGTGGGCAAGTATATGGTAGAGTACAACAAGTAAAACAACAAGAAGAAGAATTAAATAAACAAGTTTTTTCGTTATTGGTTTTAAATAGATTTTATCCAGATGCAGGTAGTGATGGTAGTTTTGGTGGGTTTGCATCTATTGCTAGAAATAATTTGAACGATGCAGTTTCAGGACAATTAAATGCCTTTTCTGATAAAATATTAGGAAATTCTGGCGTAAAGTTAGACTTCGGTTTAAATAGTTTTACAGATTATCAAGGAGATGCGCCTACCGACAGAACCCAATTAGATATCGCGGCACAGAAACAACTTTTTAATGAGCGATTAACGGTTAGAGTTGGTAGTGAAGTAGATATTCAAGGAAGCAATACAACAGGAGAACAAACACCTTTAATTGGTAATGTAAGCTTAGAGTACAAGATTACAGAAGATGGTAGATACCGTCTAAAAGGGTTTAGAAAAAGTGAATTTGAAAATGTTATTGATGGACAAACAATTGTAAGCGGAATTGGTTTGATTTTTACACAAGAGTTTAATGAATTTCATGAACTTTGGAATGCCTTGCTACGTTCTCGAAAAGAGAAAGAAAAAGAGGAGGTAAAGTCTGAAAATAAAAAACAGACAAAAGCAGCCTCTGAAAAATTAAAAAAGAAAACAAATTAAATTTTGAAAGATTATATAAAAAACATAGCTTTTTTGAGCATCTTGTGTGCATTTTTATACTCTTGTAGTATACAAAAACACATTCCTGAAGATGAGCGTTTGTATACGGGCGCAAAAATTGAAATGGAAGTAGATTCTACAGTAAAAAATGCAAGTAAATTAAAGCAAGACTTAAGAACTGTTTTAAGACCAGCACCTAATTCTAAATTTTTAGGAAGCTATCTAGGATTGTATTATTACTATAAAAATCAAAAAGAGAATCCGAATTTTATAAACAGATGGTTGTATAAGAAACTTGGGCAAAAACCTGTTTATCAATCTGATGTTAATGCGCTAGAAGTGCAAGAAATTTTAAGAAACAGGTTAGAAAATTATGGGTTTTTCTACAGCAGTGCAACTTCCTCATTCATAGAGAAAGAAAAAAAAGCTTCTGTAACTTACAGTTTAAAGGTTCCTGCGCCTTATAAGATGGCAAACTATAAAATAGACAGTATGGTTTCTCCAATTTATACTGTTATTAAAGAACTTACAAAAGAGACTCCTTTTCCTAAAAATATGAGATTTGATTTGGCTAATCTAAAGTTAGAACGCCAAAGATTAGATTTAGAATTAAAAAAGAAAGGATATTATAACTTCAATCCTAGTTTTTTAATTTTTGAAGCAGATACCAATCAATATAAAAATAAAAAATTTGACCTATTTTTAAAGTTAAAAGCAAAAGTACCAAAGATAGCAACTGTACCTTATCAAATTAAAAAAATAAATATATACCCAGATTTCGATTTAAAAGATTCTTTGAAAGCGAAAAAGGTCAGGCACAAAAATAAAAGTTATTATCAAGATTCTCTTTTCTTTAAACCAGCATATTTAGATGAATTTATAACCCTTAAAGAAGGTGATTTGTACAATCCTATTACTTCAAAAAATACAGCAAGACGTTTGTCTTCAATTGGTGTCTACAAATATGTAAACATACAGTATAAAGAATTAGATTCTTTACAAACAGATAGTTTAGGAGTTTTAGAAGCAAACATCTTTTTATCTCCGCTAACAAAACGTGCGGTTCGTGCAGAATTACAAGCAGTTACAAAATCGAATAATTTTGCAGGCCCTAAGCTCGCATTAACATACAGCAATAGAAATGTATTTAAAGGAGGAGAAACTTTAAATATAAGTACTAATATTGGTTATGAAACACAGATTTCTAGTGGTGATAATTTAGGATTAAGTAGTTTAGAATTGGGTTTAAAATCAGAGTTAATTTTTCCAAGAGTTATTGCGCCTTTTTCTTTTAATGAAGATTTTTTCGAATATTCCATTCCGAAAACCAAAACAAGTTTAGGAATTACGTATTTAAACAGAAGTAAATTGTATACGCTTTTATCTGGAAGTGCACTTTTTGGGTATGTTTGGAATGCGAATAAATATACAACGTACGAGCTGAATCCTATTTCTGTAAATTATACTAGGTTGTCTAATACAACAGAAGAATTTCAACAAATATTAGAAGACAATTCGTTTTTAAAAAGAAGTTTTGAGCAACAATTTATAAGCGGACTTACTTTTTCTTTTACCTATAATGAAATGCTGAATTCAAGTAAAATACATCAATTTTATATAAACGCTACTTTAGATGTTGCTGGTAATTCGATTAGTTTATTCGGAAAACAAAACACTGCAGGAGCGCCAAAAGAATTTTTAGGATTGCAATATGCACAATACGCTAAAGCAGATTTTGATGCGAGATACCATTACAATTTTGGCAAAAGTAATGAGCAAACAATTGCCACAAGATTGTTTGCTGGTTATGGTTTAGCGTATGGTAATTCGGATGTTGTGCCGTTTGTAAAACAATATTTTTCTGGCGGACCTTATAGTGTAAGAGCATTTAGCACTCGTTCTCTTGGACCTGGAACATATAATGAAAACACTGCGACAACGCAGCCAAACAATACTGGGAACTTTTTCGATAAAACAGGTAATATTCGGTTAGAGGCAAATGTAGAATATCGTTTTCCGTTATTTTCTTTTTTTAAAGGTGCTGTTTTTGCAGATGCAGGAAATGTATGGAACTCTGTTGCAAATCCAGATTTTGGAAATGATGGTAAAGATAAAATCACGTCAAACTTTATCAATGAATTAGGAATGGGTGCAGGTTTTGGTTTGCGAGTAGACGTGCAAGGTTTTGTAATTCGTTTTGATTTGGCAGCTCCTTTTCATGATCCTTCCTTAGAAGAAGTAAAAAGATGGGATTTTAAAATTGATGAACCTGTTTTTAATTTTGCAATTGGGTATTCGTTTTAGAGAATATTAAAAACCGTGAATAATTTTTTCTAAAGCTGCTATATCTAAAATTTTAATTTCCTTGCCTTTAAATTCAATAATTTTATTCTTTTTAAATTCAGATAATAAACGAATTGCAGATTCTGTAGCGGTACCAATAATATTAGCAATATCTTCTCTAGAAAGATGAAGATCTATATTACCTTCGCTATCTGTATTAAATTTAGTGTGTAAATGCAATAGCGTTTCTGCCAAACGCTGTTTTACGGTTTTTTGAGCCATATCTACAATAAGATTATCAGCGCTTTTTAAAGAATTTGCCATATCCTTTAAAACACTCATTGTAAAAGCATTATTTTTTTCTAAATCTCTAATAATTTCTTCTCTAGGAATAAAACAAATCTCCATATCATTTAAGGCAACAGCTTTTAAGTTTGAAACTTCATCAGAAACTAAACTTCTTTCGCCTATTAAATTCCCTTTTTGTACAAGACTAATAATTTGGTTTCTTCCATTTTCACTCATTTTAGAAACTTTACAAACACCATCTTTTATACAAAAAACCCCATTTAAATGTTCTCCTTCTTCAAAAAGAACTTCTCCTTTTTTTATAGTTTTAGAAGTTTTACAAGCAGACATTCTTAACAACTCTTCTTTAGAAAGATGTTTTAGAGAATTAAATTTACGAACAATACATTGTTCACATTTACCCATGTCAAGAAAAATTTATTTATTCAAAGATATTGAAAAGCTGACAAATATCATGTTTTAAAGCAAACTCTTATTGGAAATTTGCAAAAGGCAAAAGAGTGAATATGAAATCTACACAATGTTATCACTGTGGCGATTCTTGTGAGGATAGTTTAATTAATTTTGATGAAAAAAATTTCTGTTGTAACGGTTGTAAGACTGTTTATGAGATTTTTTCAGAGAATGATTTGACTTGCTATTACAATTTTCAAGACAATCCAGGAGCAATTCCAACTGAAATTCAAGGAAAATACGATTTCTTGGACAATAAAGAAATTGCAGAAAAGTTATTAGATTTTTCTGACGGAAATACCCAAATAGCAACGTTATACATTCCGCATATACATTGTAGTTCTTGTATTTGGGTGTTAGAAAACTTGCACAAACTAAATTCTAAAGTAAGTACTTCTCAAGTAGATTTTCCGAAGAAAAAAGTAAGAGTTACTTACAACTCTGAAGAAACCTCTCTAAAGGAAATTGTATTACTGTTAAGTGCTATCGGTTATGAACCTTACATAAGTTTAGAAGATTATGAAGCAGGAAAAAAAGCGATAGACAGAAGTTTAACTTACAAATTAGGTATTGCAGGTTTTGCTTTTGGTAACGTTATGTTTCTTTCGTTTCCAGAATATTTTGAAGTAGATGGTTATTGGATCGAAGAGTATAAAAATATCTTTCGATGGTTAATGTTTTTTTTCTCACTACCTGTTGTTTTTTATGCTGGCAGTGGTTATTTTATTTCAGCTTATAAAGGGTTACGTTCTAAAATTTTAAATATTGATGTTCCTATTGCTCTAGGAATTTTTGTGTTATTTATTAGAAGTTCTGTAGAAATTATTTTCGATTTAGGTACTGGTTTTTTCGATAGCTTAACTGGTTTGGTTTTCTTTCTGCTGTTAGGGAAGTTTTTTCAACAAAAAACTTATAACTTTTTGTCTTTTGAACGCGATTATAAATCTTATTTTCCAATTGCGGTTACACGAATTTCAAAAGATAATAAAGAAGAAAATGTTCCTATTTATGATATTGAAAAAGGAGATCGGTTATTAATTCGAAATCAAGAATTAATTCCTGTAGACGGAATTTTAATTAACGGAAACGCAGAAATAGATTATAGTTTTGTAACCGGTGAAGCAGAACCAGTTGTTAAAAAATCTGGAGACAAACTTTTTGCTGGAGGAAAACAACTTTCTGGAATCTTAGAAATGGAAGTTTTAGCGTCTGTTTCTCAAAGTTATTTAACACAATTATGGAGCAATGACGTGTTTCAGAAAGATAATAAATCGAACTTCAAAACCATTACAGACAACATTAGTAAAAACTTTACAATTGTTGTTTTATGTATCGCTTTTGTATCTACAGCTTTTTGGTTGTTTTTTGATGCAAGTAAAGCATTAAATGTTTTTACAGCTGTCTTAATTATTGCTTGCCCTTGTGCAATTGCATTGGCTGCACCATTTACTTTAGGGAACATGTTACGTATTTTTGGCAAAGAGAAATTTTATCTAAAAAATGCAACAGTTGTAGAGCAATTAGCAGCCATAGATACTATTATTTTTGATAAAACAGGAACGTTAACTACACATAAAGAAAACACTATTTCCTATGAAGGAATAGAATTAAATGAAAGAGAAAAAAGCATTTTAAAAAGTTCATTAAGAGCCTCTAATCATCCTTTAAGTAGAACATTATATAGCACTTTTAATGATGTTGAAATCTTAACTATTGAAGATTATAAAGAAATTGTTGGTAAGGGAATTCAAGTAACTTTTAAAGGCACAAGTTTAAAACTAGGTTCAGCTGCTTTTGTGAAAAATAATGAAGAAAAAGTAACTTTAGATACTGCTGTTTACATCAGTTTTAATGATGATTATAAAGGGAAGTTTACTTTTAAGAATTCTTATAGAGAAGGAGTTAAATCTTTATTTACGGCTTTAAAAGAAGAGTATAATTTAGCGGTTGTTTCCGGAGATAATGAAGGTGAAAGAGCATATCTACAAGAAAATTTACCCGAAGGAACAAATTTGTTATTCAATCAAAAACCCGAAGATAAATTAGACGTAGTTGCAAAGCTTCAAAAAGAACATAAAAAAGTAGCCATGATTGGAGATGGTTTAAATGATGCTGGTGCATTGGCACAAAGTGATGTTGGTATTGCATTGTCAGAAAACATAAATGTGTTTTCTCCTGCTTGTGACGGAATTTTAGATGCCTCAAAATTTAATAAAATAGGAACGTATTTAAAGGCTTCAAAAAAAGCAATTCAAATTATTAAATACAGTTTTATACTTTCTTTCTGCTACAATGTAGTAGGGTTGTATTTTGCTGTAACAGGGCAGTTAGTTCCAGTAATGGCAGCTATTTTAATGCCTTTAAGTTCTATAAGTATTGTTGTTTTTACAACAATTTCTACTAATTTATTGGGCAAGAAAATTAAATAGTAATGCTCGAACAGGTAAAAGGAGTAAAAGAAATCAACCATATAGAAGCATCGTTTGCATAGCCTATGTTTCTATCTGATGAAAAAAATCTTAATCTTTTTTTGAATTAATAAATAATATAAATTATGAAAAATTCTCTCATTCAAAAATACAACATTCCAGGACCAAGATACACTAGCTACCCAACAGTACCTTATTGGAATAAAGAAGGAATTGACAAGCAAGATTGGATTGCATCTTTTCAAATGTCTTTTAAAGAAAGCAACACATCCGAAGGAATTAGCATTTATATTCATTTGCCTTTTTGCGAGAGTTTGTGTACGTTTTGTGCATGCCATAAACACATTACAAAACGTCATGAAGTAGAAGAGGAATATATAGAAACGGTTTTAAAAGAATGGAAACTATATGTTGCCTTTGTAGATGAAACTCCGGTTGTTAAAGAATTACATTTAGGTGGTGGAACACCAACTTTTTTCTCAAAAGAAAACCTTAAATATTTAATGGATGGTATTTTTGAAATTGCCAAAAAACATTCAAAATATGAATTTAGTTTCGAAGGACACCCTAGTAATACTACCAAAGAACAATTGCAAACATTATTTAATGAAGGTTTTACAAGAGTTAGTTTTGGTGTGCAAGATTACAATGAAAAAGTACAAAAGGCAATCCATAGAATTCAGCCTTTTTCAGAAGTTGAACAAGTTACAAAATGGTCTCGAGAAATTGGGTATACCTCTGTAAGTCACGATTTAATTTTCGGGTTGCCATTTCAAACCAAAGAAAATGTAATTCATACCATTAATAAAACGAAAGAATTACAACCAGACAGAATTTCATTTTACAGTTACGCACACGTACCTTGGGTAAAAGGAGTAGGCCAAAGAGGTTTTAATGACGATGATTTACCAAAAAATGATGAGAAAAGAGAACTCTATGAAATAGGTAAAGAACTTTTTGCAGAATTGGGATATGTAGAAATAGGAATGGATCATTTTGCGTTAAAAACAGATAGTTTGTATACGGCAACCATCAACAAAACATTACATAGAAATTTTATGGGGTATACCGCCAATAAAACACAATTAATGATTGGTTTAGGAATGTCTGCAATTTCAGATTCTTGGTATGCATTTGCACAGAATGTAAAGACGGTAAAAGAGTATCAGAAAATAGTAAATGAAGGTGAAATTCCGATTTTTAGAGGGCACCTTTTGTCTGAAGAAGATAGAATTATTAGAAAGCATATTTTAAATATTATGTGTCATTTTTCCACTTCGTGGGAAGAAAAATCAATGCAAATTAAAAATATAGAGTCGCATTTAAGTTTATTAAAGGAAATGGAACAAGATGGTTTGGTTGTAATTGATAAAGAAGTGAAATCACTATTAGTACCAGAAAAAGCAAGACCTTATGTTCGTAATATTTGTATGGCTTTTGACGTTCACTTATTAGAAAATAAGCCAAAGACACAATTATTCTCTATGACTATTTAAGGCTTTCTTTTTAATAAAAAAAATAGAGATTTTTTAACAAATTTTTATGAAATATGACAAATGTCATGTTTTAATAAAACGAACATTATTAATTTTGAACAATCAATTATCAGGCAAGATATGAGCGTAATATATTTACTATTAACACTAAGTATCTTAGTGGCACTAATATTTTTTATAGCATTTATTTATTCAGTTAAAAGAGGGCAGTATGACGATTCATATACGCCATCTGTTCGCATGCTCTTTGATGATGAACTAATTACCGAGAAACAAGAAAAATCAACTTTAGACTAAATTTTATATTATGGAAATGCAACAATTTTATTACGATAATAAGATCGTAAAAAAATTCATCTACGCAACACTACTTTGGGGAATTGTAGGTTTCTCGGTAGGTTTATTGCTAGCACTTATGTTTTTATTCCCAAATATTACAGACGGAATTTCGTGGTTAAGTTTTGGTCGTTTAAGACCTTTACATACCAATGCTGTAATTTTTGCTTTTGTAGGAAATGCTATTTTTGCTGGAGTTTATTATTCGCTTCAACGATTGCTAAAAGCAAGAATGGCAAGTAACTTCTTAAGTAATTTTAACTTTTGGGGTTGGCAAGCAATTATTGTTGCAGCAGCGATAACGCTTCCTTTAGGGTATTCTAGTTCTAAAGAATATGCAGAATTAGAGTGGCCAATAGACATTGCCATTGCTTTGGTTTGGGTTGCTTTTGGAGCAAATATGATTTGGACAATTCTTCAAAGAAGACAACGCCATTTATATGTTGCAATTTGGTTCTATTTAGCAACATTTGTTACCGTTGCGGTACTTCATATTTTTAACAGTTTAGCTTTACCAGTTGGTTTCTTAAAATCTTATTCTGTGTATGCAGGTGTACAAGATGCTTTGGTACAATGGTGGTATGGTCATAATGCTGTGGCATTTTTCTTAACGACTCCGTTTTTAGGATTAATGTATTATTTTGTTCCTAAAGCAGCAAATAGACCTGTATATTCTTATAGATTATCTATTGTTCACTTTTGGTCTTTAATATTTATTTATATCTGGGCAGGACCGCACCATTTATTATACACATCTTTACCAGAATGGGCTCAGAATTTAGGAGTTGCTTTTTCTATCATGTTGTTGGCACCTTCTTGGGGTGGAATGATTAATGGACTGTTAACTTTAAGAGGAGCTTGGGATAAAGTTAGAACAGATCCTGTTTTAAAATTTATGGTTGTTGCAATTACAGGTTATGGTATGGCAACTTTTGAAGGACCAATGTTATCTCTTAAAAACGTAAATGCAATTGCGCATTTTAGTGATTGGATTATTGCGCACGTGCATGTAGGTGCATTGGCTTGGAATGGTTTCTTTACTTTTGGAATGTTGTATTGGTTAATACCAAGAATGTTTAAAACAAAATTATACTCTGTAGCCTTAGCAAATTTTCACTTCTGGATTGGTACGCTAGGTATTATTATGTACACATTACCAATGTATGTTGCAGGTTTTGTACAAGCTTCTATGTGGAAACAATTTAACCCAGATGGTACCTTAACATACGGTAACTTCTTAGAAACCGTAAATGAAATTATACCAATGTATTGGATGCGTGCCATTGGAGGAAGTATGTTTATTATTGGTGCATTTGTAATGTTGTACAACGTTGTTAGAACGGTTAGATCTGGCGTTGGTGTTACAGATGAACTAGCAGAAGCAGCAGCTTTAACAAAGGTTTCTAAATACAGAACCAAAGGAGAAGGTTGGCATACTTGGTTAGAAAGAAAACCAATTAAATTAACAATTTTTGCAACCATTGCAATTTTAATAGGAGGTGTAATTCAGATTGTACCAACCTTATTAGTAAAATCTAACATACCAACAATTAGTAGTGTAAAACCCTATACGCCTTTAGAATTAGAAGGAAGAGATATTTACATTAGAGAAGGTTGTGTAGGTTGTCACTCTCAAATGGTAAGACCTTTTAGAAGTGAAGTAGAACGTTATGGTGAATATTCTAAGGCAGGAGAATTTGTCTACGATCATCCGTTTTTATGGGGAAGTAAACGTACAGGACCAGATTTACATAGAATTGGTCAGAAATATAATGATAGCTGGCACTTAAATCACATGTACGATCCACAAAGTACTTCACCAGGTTCTATTATGCCTTCTTACAAATGGTTAATTACAGATAAGCTGGATAAATCGAATACAGAGACTAAAATGGAAGCTATGGTTACTTTAGGTGTTCCTTATTCTGAAGAAGAAATTACAAATGCGCAACAACACATGTTAGCTCAGGGAACTAAAATTGAAGAAAACTTATATGCAGATCCAGATTTTGCAAAAAGTTACGAAGCAGATAAAAAGTATGCCCAAGAAAATGGAGAGCCTTTTATAGAAATGAAAAACAGAGAGATTGTAGCAGTGATAGCATACATACAACGTCTAGGTACAGATATAAAAGTAAAAGACGAACAAAAAACCGCTAAAAACTAGAAACCATGTTAAGATTTGTAAAAAATTATATGGAAAGTATCATAGGAATAGAAATTTATCCATTGATATCATTACTCATATTCTTCACTTTTTTTGTAGCCTTATTTTGGTGGGTATTTACAGCAAAGAAAGAATATATAAACAAGGTTAGTCAAATGCCATTAGACCACTAAAAAGTATTAAAAATGAAAAAATCTTTTCAATCTACAGTATATGTAATCTTTGTAATTGTTACGTTTATAGCACTTGCAAAAGCGTTTATGGTGTACGAAAACCCATTTAGTGTTTATGAAAATCCGTTAGTTTGGCTAGCTTTAATAGGTTTTATTTTGGTTGTTGTTTTAAAGGAATTGGTAAGTACATTAGCAATTAAAAGAGCCACAACATTACAAAATGAAAAAGATGGTATTATTCCAGAACCTAGTAATGCTTGGCTTCCAAAACTTTTAAAATCTTGGACAAAAGCAAAACGAATTGAAGATGAACAAGAAATAATTCTAGATCATAATTATGACGGAATTAGAGAATTAGACAATTCGCTTCCACCTTGGTGGGTATATATGTTTTACGCATCTATTGTTTTTGCGGTTGTGTATTTGGTAAGGTTTGAGGTTCTAGATGGCGATAGCCAAATAGTAGAGTATGACAAAGCAGTTGCAGAAGCAAAAGCAGAATTAAACAAATATAAAGCTACAGCAACAGATTTAATTACAGCAGATAATGTAACGTTGTTAACTGATGCTAAAGATTTAAGTAGAGGTAAAGCAATATTTAATTTAAACTGTGCATCTTGTCATTTAGGTGATGGTGGAGGTTCTATTGGACCTAATTTAACAGATGAGTTCTGGATTTTAGGAGGAGGAATTAAAAATGTTTTTTCAACGATATCTAATGGAGGTAGAGATGGAAAAGGTATGATTGCTTGGAATAAAACTTTAAAGACAGAAGATATTGCAAAAGTTTCTAGTTATGTAGTTTCATTACAGGGAACTACGCCAGCGCAAGGGAAAGCTGCGCAAGGAGAAAAGTGGGAAGAATAAGTTATTGAAAAAGATTAATAAATTAGTTTTTAATAGTTACTAATATGGAAACACCCAAGAGCGAACAATTTAGAGATAGTATTGCAACTGTAGATACAGAGGGCAAGCGTTCTTGGGTCTATCCTAAAAAGCCAAGCGGAATATTTTATAAATATAGAACGTATGTAAGTTATATTTTATTAGCTTTTCTATTATCAGCTCCATTTATTAAAATTAATGGAAATCAGTTTTTACTGTTTAATGTTTTTGAACGTAAATTTAATATTTTCGGATTTCCTTTTTGGCCACAAGATTTTCATTTACTGGTGGTTTCTATGATTGTTGGTGTTGTTTTTATCATTCTTTTTACAGTCGTTTTTGGGCGTATTTTTTGCGGATGGATTTGTCCGCAAACAATTTTTCTAGAAATGGTCTTTAGAAAGATAGAATATTTAATAGATGGTGATCGAGGAAAACAAATTCGTCTAGAAAAACAACCTTGGAATGCAGAAAAAATTCGAAAAAGACTCTTAAAGTGGTTTCTCTTTTTTGTGATTTCTTTTATAATAGCAAATGTGTTTTTAGCTTATTTAATTGGTGGAGACACACTAATAAGTTACATTACTGGTAATCCTTTCGATAACATAAGTACTCTAATTTCATTAACAATTTTCACTTGTGTTTTCTATTTTATATTTGCTTGGTTTAGAGAACAAGTCTGCATTATTGCTTGTCCTTATGGTCGTTTACAAGGTGTATTATTAGATAACAAAACCATAAATGTTGCTTATGATTATAAGCGTGGTGAAAGAGAAGAGGGAAGATCTAAATTTAAGAAAAATGAAGATAGAGCTGCTGTTGGAAAAGGAGATTGTATAGATTGTAAACAATGTGTAGTTGTTTGTCCAACAGGTATAGATATTAGAAACGGTACGCAGCTAGAATGTGTAAATTGCACAGCATGTATAGATGAATGTGATCATATAATGGAAAGTGTTGGCTATCCAAAAGGATTAATTAGATATGCAAGTGAAGATAATATTGCTAAGAAGAAACCTTTCGAATTTACGGCAAGAATAAAAGGGTATTCTGCAGTTTTATTTATTTTAACAGGAATTTTAATAGGAATGTTGTTTTTAAGAAATGATGTTGAAGCTAATATTTTAAGGTTACCAGGGCAATTATATCAGCATAAAGAAAATAACATTATTAGTAATGTATATACTTTTAAAGTAATAAATAAGACCACTGAAGATATTAATGATGTTAGTTATAAGTTATTGTCTCATAAAGGGGAAATAAAACTAGTTTCTAATCATCATTTTATGATACCGAAACAAGGTTTAGCAGAAGGTACTTTATTTATTGAAATAAATGAAGCTGCTTTAAAAGGAGATAAAGACAAATTAGAAATTGGGGTTTATAGTAATGGTAAATTAATTGAAACAACAATAACTAGTTTTTTAGGACCCAGAAGTTATAAGTAAAAGAAGTAGGTAGTTTTCAGTTGATGGTACTCAGGGAGTAAGTTACTCTACAAGGCTTCAAAAGTCTTTTAGGTACAAATAAAAGGAGGTATCAACTGCGCTCGATCAGACAAAAAATAAAAATTATGAAATTTAATTGGGGAACAGGAATTGTTATTGCAATTGTAGCTTTTATGAGCTTTATATTATACTTAGTTATCACCATGAGTACAGATAAGTCTTATCGTTTTGATCTGGTTACAGAAAAATATTATCAAAAAGAATTAGGTTTTCAAGATGAAATTAATGCAGAAACAAATGCTTCAGAATTAAAAGAAAAAGTAACTATTCAAAGAACAGAAAAAGGTTTAAAAGTAGTATTTCCAACAACTTTTTCTCCAAAAGAGATTAAAGGAAAAGTGTTCCTATATAGACCATCTAATAAACAATTAGATTTTGAAATCCCTATTTCAATCTCTAATACATATTTGCTCGTGCCTGAGAAACGTTTATTGGATGGTCGTTGGAACATTAATATAGCCTTCAAATATAATAATAAAGAGTATTTAATTAAGAAAGAAATAGACTATTAATGTTTTTATCAGCAATTATATTTGGTTTATTGGGTAGTTTCCACTGTGTTGGTATGTGTGGTCCAATAGCATTTATGTTGCCAATTGACAGAGAGCACAAAGTAAAAGGTCTTTTTCAAATTTTAAGTTATCATTTAGGTAGATTATTTACCTACAGTTTAATCGGTTTACTGTTTGGTTTCTTAGGAAAAGGGTTTTACTTCTTCGGATTTCAGCAGCAAATTTCAATAATTGTTGGCGTTTTAATGATCCTTTTTGTTTTATTTCCTAAGATTTTTAAGAAAGTGAATTTTTCAAACAAAATAAGTCACATTATTTCTAAAGTAAAAAATGCCTTGGGTAAGGAGTTAAAGAAAAAGAGAAATGACACTTTTTTTACCATTGGCTTTTTAAACGGATTTCTACCCTGTGGTCTTGTTTATATGGCTGTTTTTGGCGCATTAGCTACAACAAATTCTTTTTATGGAAGTTTATATATGTTTTTATTTGGCTTAGGTACTATTCCTTTAATGACTGCCGTTGTCTACTTAGGGAACTTTACAAAAGGTACCTTTAGAAAAAAAATACAAAAAATAATTCCTATTGCAGTAGTATGTATTGGAGTGTTGTTTATTTTAAGAGGTTTAGGCTTGGGCATTCCTTATGTTTCACCAGCACCGGTTTTAGAGATTATTTCTAATAATAATGTATGTCATTAAGTTTTATTTTGCCGTATTAATTAGTAAAAGCTTGTTTTTCTATTATTTAAGTATGTTAAAACTTTCTCGACAAAAGAATTTCTAACAATAAAAATAATATATTTGATTCCTTTAAAAATATTCGAGCTTTAATGAAGTTAATTTACCTAAGAATTTGTCTTTTAAGTATTGTTGTTTTTTCAATAAAAAGTCAAGCTCAAGAAACTCTACCAATATATACAGATTATTTATCTGACAATGTTTTTTTAGTGCACCCTTCTGCAGCAGGAATTGGTAATTCGAGTAAGTTAAGATTAACCACAAGACAACAATGGATTGGTGTACCCAATGCACCAGCTTTGCAAACGATAAGTTTTCATACGAAGTTTGGAGAAGAGTCTAACGCAGGTTATGGTTTGGTGCTGTTTAATGATAAGAACGGTTTTCATTCTCAACAAGGTTTGCAAGGTGCATATACATATCACTTACCAATGAGTACTAATAAATTATTTAAACAACTATCTTTTGGTCTGGCATTTTCTTTTGTTCAAAATCAATCAGATCAAAGAACTTTTTCAGGTGATAGGCCAGGTGTAATCAGTCAGGTTATAGAAAGTACAAGTTATTACAATGCAGATTTTAGTGTTGCATACCATAGAGGTGGCTTATCTTCATATTTCACTGTAAAGAATTTATTCCTAACAGCAAAAAATAATTTAAATGTTCAAGAACCTTTAGATTTAAGAAATTATATTTTGTCTGCTGGTTATTATTTTGGAGAAGATAATGTTGTTCAATTAGAACCTTCTGTTATGGTTCAACTTAGAGAAGCAACAGGAGAAAGAATAGCCGATTTTAATTTAAAAGCTTATAAAACATTTTCTAAGACCCAAATTTGGGCAGCTTTATCTTATCGAAGGAATTTTGATAGTAACAGTATAGATAATTCTGCTTATGTATCACCAGTTATTGGACTGAATTACAAAAACTTTATGTTCTCATATACGCACACAAAGCAATTAAATGAGGTTTTGTTTGCAGAATCTGGTTTTCATCAAATTTCTATAGGTTTTAACTTGTGGACTAGAGAGCAAAGGGCAGCAGCTTGTCCTAATATAAATTCTAATTATGGAAGTTTCTAAAATTTACGTTCTAAAATTTCTATATTTTTATCTTTTATACTGATAAGTAAATTCTTTAGGGCAGCTTTATTTTTATTAATATATAATTGATGTTTTGCCTCATGTTCTTTATCAATATTTAACAAATTGTTTTTTGATAAAACTGCTTTTGTTTGTTTTGCAACGGCTTCACCAGAATCTATAATTTGTATTTTAGAACCAACAATTTTTCTTATTTGTGGAATTAAATAAGGGTAATGGGTGCAACCTAATACTAAAGAATCTATATTATTTGCAATCATAGGTTTTAAATAGGAAGATAATAAGAATGTCATTTCTTTTGAGTTTAACTTTCCACCCTCAATCAATTCAACGAGCCCTTTTCCAATAGTTTCTTTTATCTGAATATCTTTTCTAATAGTACTTGAAGTTTCTTCAAATAAACGGCTATTAAGCGTTCCTTTTGTGGCTAGAATACCTATTGTATTGGTTTTGGTAGTTAATGCTGCTGGTCTTATAGCAGGTTCTATACCAATAAAAGGAATATCATAGTTATTCCTTAAAAGAGTGATTGCATTAGTAGTAGCGGTATTACAAGCAACTACAATTAGTTTACAGTTTTTCTTTAGTAAAAACTCTGTATTCTTTATAGACAATGCAATAATTTCTTCTTCAGATTTTTCTCCGTAGGGTGCGTTTATACTGTCTGAAAGGTAGATGGTATTCTCGTTAGGTAAAAGTGTAATTACTTCTTTCCATATAGAAGTGCCTCCAACACCAGAATCAAAAAAACCAATCGAAAAATTATTAGAATCCATATCTTGTAAAAATAAAAAACCTACTTTTAAAAAAGTAGGTTTCTATAATTTATTTATTAAAAGTAAGAACTACCTCGCTTATTGTTGTGGCTTTGGATTGTCCTTTAATAAACCTAATTTAGCTTTAGCAGCATCATATAAATCTTCACCTTCTTTTACTATTAAAGATTTAGCATCAAATACATACAAGATACCTTTTGTTGCAGCAATAGCTTTAATTGCATTTTCAGCTTTCATTACTATTGGCTCTAAATCTGTAGCTTGTCTTTTTTGCATTTCTTGATAAGCAGCTTGTTGTGCTTGGTCAAATCTTGCTTTATCTACTTGAACTTCTTGAGCTCTTTGTTTATTGGTAGTTTCAGTTTGCGTAGCTTGTTCTGCAGTATATTTCTGAACCTTAGCTTCTAATTTTTTCTTTAATCCTTCAATTTCACTTTGGTAAGATTTACCTAGTTTTTCTAATGTAGTGCTTAGTGCTCTCGTTTCTGGCATATTATCAATTACTCTCTGGTAATCTACATGACCTATTTTTTGTGCATTTGCAAAACCACCTACTCCTAAAGTAAATACAGCAATTAATAGTAACGTTTTAAAATTTTTCATTCTTGTTTTTAATTTAATTATTATTGTCTTGATTTTCTTGCTCTTTCTTTTGTTTTTCTTTTTTCTTTTTCAGTGCTTCTTTCTTTTTTCTAAGCAAATCTCTTTTCTCGTTTCTCTTTTTTAAAAGTGCTTGTCTATTTTCGTTTGCAGCTTTTTTCTTTACTTCTCTGTCTGATATATTTTTAGCTACAGCAGTTTCCCTTTTTACGACCGCTTGTTTCTGTTTATCAGTTAGCTCTCTAGGAGCATTTCTTTGAGCATTTTTCTCATCTACTAATCTTGTTCTGTCTATAGTTCCTAAAACAAGGTCGCTAATATCGTATTTTTTATTTGAATATAGCATCACTAATTCACTAGATTTATCAAAAACAAAGTCATATTTTTTTCTGGCAGAAATACTTTGTATTGCATTGTAAACTTGATCTTGAATTGGTTTTACTAATTGTTTTCTTAGTAAAAACATATCTCCCTTAGGACCAAAGTATAAAGATTCTAATCTTCTTAGTTCGTCTTGCTTTAAAGAAATTTCTTCTTCTTTCTCTTCTATAAGATCTTTTGTAAGAATTGCCTTTTCATTTGCTAAATCTGTTTTTAATACTTCTATAAACCTTGCCTCTTTATCTAAATTCTGTCTCCATTTTACCACTTTTTCATCTAAAGTGTTTTGAGCCTCTAAATATTCCGGAACATTTTCTAGAATATATTCCATATCGATATAAGCAATTGTTTGACTTCTTTGAGACCAAGAAATACTAACCGTAAGTAAAAGAACTGTAAATAAAAATATTTTTTTCATTTGTTAAGTATTTAGAAAAAACCGTGCCAAAAAAACTTTTGACATTACAAATGTACAGTTTTCTTAGAATTGTCTTCCGATAATAAAATGTGTTTGCCAACCAGATTTTTCTGTTTGCCCTGGTAATGGATCAAAACCATGAGCAAAATCGATTCCTAATAATCCAAAAGCAGGCATAAATATTCTTACACCTAAACCAGCTGATCTTTTTACGTTAAACGGATTAAATGTGCTAAAATTGTCATAAGAATTACCAGCTTCTAAGAAACCTAATGTATATATAGATGCAGAAGGAGAATCTGTAATAGAATATCTAAGTTCTAATTGAAATTTATTATAGATGGTTCCTCCAGATATTGAAGACAATCTATTGTTCTCATAACCTCTTAAACCTACTGTTTCTCTACCATCTAATTGAAACTGTGCAATACCATCTCCACCAACAAAATAACGTTCGAAAGGTGTTTGTCCTAATTTATCATTGTAAAAACCTAAGAAACCCATTTCTGCATTGGTCATTAAAACCAATTTATCTGTAAATGCAGTGTACCATTTACCTTTTGCATTTAACTTGTAATATTCTAGCCATTTGTATTTATCTGCAAGAAAATCATTTTGTTCTTCAGCATTTAAATTAGTAGGTTCTGAGTAATCTTTATTACTAAATAAAGAATAAGGCAATGTTGCTTTTACACCAAATGAGAATTCCGAACCATATGTTGGGAAAATTAAACTTGGTCCTGCAGAGCTTCTACTTATGTTTAAACTGTAAGATAAATTATTAAGAGTACCATTATTTAAAACATTATCTCCAACTCTAAAACCATAATTTTGTAATTGAAAACTTTGGTAAGAAATAGTTTGTGATAGTTGGAAAAAATCATCTGGCCATTTTAAACGTTGTCCTAGACCTACAGAAGCACCTGTAATACCTAATTTCCTACTTCTATCAACATCATATGTTTGAGGGTTTAACTGATATTGGTTTGACTGATATACAGAAAATGATAATGATTTTGGTTTTTTACCACCAAACCATGGTTCTGTAAAAGAAAAACTATAAGTATTATAAGTTCTACTAGATTGTAACCTTAAAGATAATTTTTGTCCATCTCCTGTTGGTAATGGTTTGTATGCTTCTTTATTAAAGATATTTTTTATAGAGAAGTTATTAAAAGACAAACCTAAAGTACCAATAAAAGATCCACCACCATAACCCCCTTGTAGTTCTATCTGACTACCACCTTTTTCTATAACATTAAAATTAATGTCTGTAGTTTTATCTTGGTAATTTGGAACAACATCTGGGGTTACATTTTGATCGAAAAACCCTAATTGACCAATTTCTCTAATAGATCTAATAATCTCTCTTCTGCTAAATAAATCTCCTGGTTTTACACGTAACTCTCTAAAAATCACATGATCATTTGTCTTGTCGTTTCCAGAAACTGTTACTTTTTTAATACGTGCCTTCTCATCTTCTCTAATTCTAACTTCTACAGTTATAGAATCATTCTCTACTTTTGTTTCTACTGCATTTACTTGAGAAAATAAATAACCATTATTTTGGTATTCTGAAGAAATATCAAAAGATGTTGGAGTTCCATCTCCACTAACACGTTCTTTTAAGACAGCTCCATTATAAATATCTCCTTTGTCAATTCTTAAAATTTGGTGTAACTGCTCATCTGTGTATTCTTTGTTACCAACAAATAATATTTCTGCAAAACGATATTGTTTGCCTTCTTCTAAATCTATATTAATATCTATAGTGTTATTATCATCATTCCAAGAAATAGCTTCTTTTAGAATACGTGCATCTCTATAACCTAATCTGCTATATTTATCTAAAATACTTTCTAAATCTTTTTGATATTCTTCTTCTACATATTTAGATGATTTCCAGAAACGACCAAAAAACTTTTCCTTGGTGTTTTTCATCGACTTTCTAAGTTTCTTTCCAGAAAGTGCTTTGTTACCAGTAAAATTAATGTCTTTAATTTTAATTTTTTTTCCTTTATCAATAAACACAGACATGTTCACTATATTAATGTCTGAGGTATCTTTTTGAACATTTAAAGAAACTTTTGTTTTTAAGAAACCTTTATCTGTATATTTTTTTGTGAAGTAATTTTTGGTAGTAACTAACAAGTTGTCTGTTACCATTTTTCCTAGTTTAAGCTCTGTTTCTTTGAGAAGATCTTTCGCTTTAGACTTTTTTATACCATTAATTTTTATTTGATTTAATTGCGGAAGTTCTTGCACATCTAACTGAAGATATACTGTATTTCCGTCAATTCTTGCCAAATAAACATCTACATCGCTAAATTGCTCACTTTCATATAGCTTTTTAATAGCACTTGTTAGTTTATCTCCAGGAAGTTTAATGGTTTGTCCGTACCTAAGACCTGTAAAAACCCTTACAGTTTCTTCGCTAAATTTTTGGAGTCCTGTTACGGTAATACCTCCTAAAATATATTCTTTCCCTTTTTCAAAAGAAATGTTTTTATTAGCTATCGTATCTTTCTTGATTACAGATAAACTATCATTTTTAACTTGTGCATTGGTGCTGTAAGTAGAAAATAGTGCTATAAACACTATTGCTGCAAAAAATAATTTCATAAAAAGTTTATTCTGTAATTTGTTCGCTTGTTTTTCCAAATCTTCGTTCTCTATTCTGATAGTCTATAATTGCATCGTAAAAATGCTCTTCTCTAAAATCTGGCCAAAGTATATCTGTAAAATATAATTCGGCATATGCCATTTGCCATAATAAGAAATTACTAATGCGTTGTTCTCCACTAGTTCTTATCATTAAATCAACGTCGGGCAAATTAAACGTATATAAATGGTTATTTATAGTATTTTCATTAATTTCTTCTAAATTAAGTTCTTTATTAACAACTTTTTTAGATATATTTTTAATTGTGTTAACAATTTCTTCTCTAGAACCATAACTTAAAGCAAAAGTTAAAACAATATCTGTATTGTTTTCTGTTTGAGTTATAACATCGGTTAAAACCTTCTGGGCTTTTTTTGGAAGGCTAGTAATTAAGCCAATTGCATTTACTTTAACGCCATTTTTCATGAAGTCTGGTAATTCTTTTTTTAAAGAATTAATTAACAAGCTCATTAAAGCATCTACTTCTAGTTTAGGGCGGTTCCAGTTTTCTGTAGAAAAAGCGTACAAAGTAATAGCCTCTACATTTACTTGAGAAGCTGCTTTTACACATTCTCTTACGGCAGTTAGGGCATTTCTGTGGCCAAAAATTCTATTCATCCCTTTACCTTTTGCCCAACGGCCATTACCATCCATAATAATGGCAACGTGTTTTGGTACTTTTTGTAAATCGATACGTAGTTTTTTATCCATATGTTTTTATAATCCTTGTGTATAACAAGCGGGTCTGCCAAAGGTGTAAATTAAAGATACTCCTGTAAACATATACCAATCATTACTATTTCCTTCAATATTTAAATTTGTGTTTTTTTCTGATGTAAAATCTAAATCATCTTTAAAACTATATCTAAACTTTGTTTCTAATGAAAAAGCAAAACTACCAGATAATTTAGATTTAAAACCAACACCTATTGGTATTGCAAATGCTGTCTTTTTATCAAAAATATTCTCATCTGCAGGGTTTTGACCTTTCACATAAGAGTAATTAAGTGCCGCAAGTTCTACTAATATGTATGGTGTCCAGTTTTTATCTTCTGATGAAATATCATATTCATAAAAATTATATTCCATTCCTAAAGCCAATTCATTTATTGTATTAGAAAAATTTAAACCCCTATTTTTCCTGAAATTAGTATCGGCATTTGCATCGTTTCCGCTTATTGGTAAATAGGAAAAAGTTCCTCTTAGTGCAATTCTAGGGTTGTAATTATATTTAAAAAACACGTTACCTGCCAACTGATTTGGGTAGATGTAATTTGTTCTACCAATATCACCAACATAGTTTGTGCCTCCTAAAGAAAGTCCAATTTCATACACCTGTCCTAATACAATTGAGGAAAAGCTAATAAATACGATAAATAAAATTCTTTTTTTCATTCTAGAAAATAGCGAGCAAATATAGGAATTTCAATCTGCTTTATAAAGTTAATACTCAGTCTTTTTTGAATAACAACTTTTCTGCCCTTTTATTGTTGTAAGTTGGTTAAAGATTTGTTTCATTTCGAGTGTCTTCTCCCCACAACAATTTGCTGCGCAATGTTTGTAAAAAAGATTGATTGTTTGGAATGATACTTTTGATAGTAAATGATGCTTTTTCGATAAAAACTTTTGTATTTTCTGTAACCGTAGTAATTCTAGAATCTAATGAGATTAAAAATTCTTTTTCTCTAGAATCTACCTCTAGTTGAATAGAAGTTTCATCAGAAATTACCATAGATCTTGCGGTTAAATTATGTGGTGCAATTGGTGTAATTACTAAATTTTTAGAATTTGGTGAAATTACGGGGCCGTTACAACTTAAAGAATAACCTGTAGAACCAGTTGGTGTTGCAATTATTAAACCATCTGCCCAGTAATTGGTTAAGTATTCATTATTTAGGTTGGTTCTTACGCCAATCATAGAAGTGGTGTTTTTTCTTGCAATAGTTACTTCATTCAAAGCAAAATTAAGTTCAGAAAATTCTTTTGTACTAGGAGATGTTTTTATTGATAAAAGAGATCTTTCTAGCACAGAGTATTCTCCTTTTAAGATGAGTTCGATGCTTTCTTTAATTGTTTTTTTATTGATGGTTGCCAAGAAACCCAATCTACCAGTATTTATGCCTAACATTGGTATTCCCAAATCTCTAATGTAAGTAACGGCTCTTAAAATGGTACCATCTCCACCTAAAGTAAACATGAGATCAAAAGAATCATTTAGGTCCTTGAAATGAGAAAACGTAGGGTATTTTTTATCTAAAATTGCGCCTTCAACTAATAAATTATAAAACTTTTCCTCTATAAAACAAACAATATTATTCTTTTCTAAAACCCTCAAAAGAATTTTAATTTCTTTCTCTGCTGATATGGAATAAGATTGTCCGTAAACTGCTACTTTTTTCAAATCTATAAATAATTTTAATCTTCTTTATTATTTTTTCTACTGTATCTCTTCAATAAATTTACATTTCTAAATATCTTTGTAAATAATCAGATCTGTTTTTTAAATCTTCTAAATAGATGTCGTTTTCGTGTGTAGAAATTATTTTATAATCATATCTTCTACAAGTGTGTATAATTTCATGAATATCTTCTGTGCTGATTTTAAGTGTGACTTGCACTAAACCTTGCTGCTTTTCAGAAATATACAAACCTAATAATTTACCTCCGTTAGATTCTACAATTTGGGTAACTTCACTCATAGAATAATCGCTTTCTAATTTTTCTATAATTAAGGTTTCGCTATCTTCAATCATAAACGGACTTGTAGAAAAAACATCTAGAACATCACATAAATCATAATAACCTATGTATTCTTTTTCTTTATTTATAACAGGAATAACGTTGGTGTCATTGTCTGCGAAAATCTTTAAAAGCTCTAAAACAGTTGCTTTTTCATCGGCAAAAAAAGAATTTAACAAATGTGTGTAGGCTACTAGTTCATCCGATTTATTCTCTATCGTTTGAATATCATCTTGCGCAAAACACCCCAATATTTTATTATTTTCTATCACAGCAAAATGTGTAATAGGGAAATTGTCAAACAACTTCTTAGCAGCTTTTACACTGCTTTTTAAGCTCAATGGTTTTATTTCATTTAGTATGTAGTCTGTAATATTCATGCTCTACGAATATAGGATAAAATGATTTAATAATTTATCTTTGTCGTCTAATTTTAGACAATGACAAAGTTAAGCGTAAATATTAATAAAATAGCAACTTTACGAAACTCTCGTGGTGGTAATGTACCAAATTTACTGAAAGTTGCAGCAGATATAGAAAGTTTTGGTGGAGAGGGAATAACCATTCACCCAAGACCAGATGAAAGACATATTCGTTACCAAGATGCCAGAGATTTGGTTGCAGTTGTAAAAACCGAATATAATATTGAAGGAAACCCGATTCAGTCTTTTATAGATTTAGTTTTAGAAACAAAACCAACACAAGTAACTTTAGTGCCAGATTCTATACACGCAATAACGTCTAACGCAGGTTGGGATACTATAAAACATCAATCTTTTTTGCAGGAAGTAGTGAAAGAGTTTCAACAAAACGGAATTAGAACTTCTATTTTTATAGACACCGATTTAAAATTGATTGAAGCTGCCGCAAAAACAGGTGCCGACAGAATAGAATTATATACAGAGGAGTTTGCAACGCAGTTCGATTTAGGAAACAAGGCAGCAATAAAACCATATACAGAAGCAGCAATTGTAGCACATGATTTAGGTCTAGGGATTAATGCAGGGCATGATTTAAGCTTAGAGAATATTAAATTTTTTAAAGAGAATATACCTAATTTGGCTGAAGTTTCTATAGGACATGCGCTTATTGCAGAAAGTTTGTATTTAGGTTTAGAGAACGTTGTAAATATGTATTTACACCGATTGAAGTAGTTTTCAGTTGGCAGCCTCAGTAAACAGTTGCAAATTTCATTTCGAAATAACAAGTTAATACTAATAGTCTAAAAATCTAATAAACTAAATGTCTACAAACCTAATATTACATGCTACTACAAAAGGCGAAGGAATTCCATTATTAATTTTACACGGTTATTTTGGAATGTCTGATAACTGGAAAACTTTAGGAAATCAATTTTCTGAAGATTTTGAAGTGCATTTAATAGATCAAAGGAACCACGGACGTAGTTTTCATGAAGATGAGTTTAATTATGAAGTTTTGGTGGAAGATTTGTTCAACTATATTCAGCATCATAAATTAGAAAAGGTCTACATAATTGGGCATTCGATGGGCGGAAAAACAGCCATGTTATTTGCAGTTACGTATCCAGAATTAGTAGAGAAATTAATTGTTGTAGATATTTCTCCAAGAGAATACCAACCACATCACAACGCAATTTTAGCAGGTTTAAATTCCATAGACTTTTCTGTGGATAATTCTAGAGGGAAAGTAGATAAAAAGTTAGCAACGTTAATTCCAGAATTAGGTGTGCGTCAATTTTTGTTGAAAAATGTGTATTGGGTAGAAAAAGGACAATTAGGATTTCGATTTAATTTAGAATCTCTAACAGAAAATAATTCAGAAGTTGGCGACGCTTTGCCTCCATTTACTGTTTTTGAGAAGGAGACATTGTTTTTAAAAGGAGAAAAATCAAATTATATTACAGAAAACGAAGAACCTATTATAGAGGCACATTTTCCAAACTCAAAAATTGTGGAAATTAAAAATGCTGGTCACTGGTTGCATGCTGAAAATTCGAAGCAATTTTATTCTGAAGTTTGTGCTTTTTTGAAGTAATCTTTTAAAATTAACTACAATTTCATTTAATTAATTGTTGGCTTTTTTATTTTTAGATTAAATGGGTTTCGGTAATAGTTGGTAACGAAATCATTAATTTTTAAGGATGGAGCAAACTAAATTATATAAGATAGTTTTATCTTTGAGGCTTTAATATATTCATAAATGAAGAAATTATTTACACTTTTATTTATTTTGGTTTTCAGTTTAGCTTATTGCCAAACG
This sequence comes from Polaribacter sp. ALD11, assembly GCF_002831685.1. Classification (NCBI taxonomy): domain Bacteria; kingdom Pseudomonadati; phylum Bacteroidota; class Flavobacteriia; order Flavobacteriales; family Flavobacteriaceae; genus Polaribacter; species Polaribacter sp. ALD11. Next base: position 3,110,666 of record NZ_CP025119.1, read on the forward strand.
ACTAATACGATAAATCTAAATTTTCAAAAAGACAGAAATACATGGCAAAAACTTACCTATGATTTAGGTAATATGGCTGGTGGAATGGGATACGCATACACAAGACCCTTGTATTGGAAAAAGAAACAATTGGCAAATTTTGGTTATGTAGCTGCCGGAACCGTTGCTTTATATACAATAGATGACAATGTAGATACTTGGGCAGATGGTTGGCGAAATGATGTGCCACGATGGTTAACGGACTATGGAAACGATATTGGGAGTCCGAATAATAATTTTATGCTAACAGGTGCAGTTTATCTAACCGGTTTGTTTACAGATAGCCCGAAATTAAGAAGAACGGGAGTCTTATTAATTTCTTCTGCGGCAGCTTCTGGTTTGTTGCAACAAATTTCTAAAAGAATAATTGGTAGAGCAAGACCAAAAACAAATGTAGGTAAAGATGTTTTCGACCCTTTTCATATAGATAGAGTTTATAATTATGACTCTTTTCCTTCTGGACATGTAATGTTGGGTTTTACAAATGCCTATGCAATTGCAAAACATTTCGAAAGTCCTTGGGTAAAAGCAGGTTTATATACAATTGGTTCTATACCAGGAATTAGTAGAATTATAGATCGTTTTCATTGGATTTCGGATGTTGCTTTTTCCACTGCAATTAGTATTTTTATAGTGGAAGCGATTGATCGATTTTTAGATACAAAATACGATCAAAAATACAACGACCAAAGAAAACAAAAAAAGGTTGTTTGGGATCTGCAAGTAACGCCTCAAAGTTTCGGTGTAACTATGAATTTTTAAATGCAAATAGATTTTTTACTCAGCTATTTCTCCACGATGTGGTTTTAAAGCATCTCTAAATATTTTCATGTTTGTTTCATCTACAATAATAAATGCAGAAGAAAACATTGGATTCATTTCTAAAATAGCAATTTCATGAAAATTTAATTTCTCTAAATCTGCAAATTCCCTCAAGTGAATGGTGTGGTGTTTCGCTGTTTGTTTTGCATCTTCACCTCTAAAATCCCATAATAATTTTATTTTCTTACTCATTATTTAATTGTTTATAAAAATAAATAAGTCACCCGTTTTAAAACTGACTTCTATTTGATTTTCTATTGCTTTATTTCTAGTTCCTATTCTTTTTCCGAAAACTAAATCTTCTTTATTTAAAGAGTATTGTAAGCCTTTAGTAGTGATATCTGTAACCTTAGGAAACGGAACTAAAGAAACTATTTTGTGTTTGCAATTGTTTACAATCGTTTTTTTATCCGCTAAAAAGTACTTTCCATGGTTATCGAAAAAAGTAATTTTTAATTTCTCTTTCCACTGTATTGCAGTGTTTAGGTTTCCTAAAAAATGATCTTGTTCTTTTCCACTCGCACCAAAGATATCAATAGTTTCGTGTCCTTTGTTAAAAAGAATTTGAAGTATTTTATCGAAATCTGTAAAATCTTGATCTGGTGTTTCTATCACTTCAATTTCCTCTGGAATATTTTCTAAAGAATCAAAATCACCAGAAATAAAATGAGGTGTAATTTCTTGATCTTTTAAATATTGATAAGCGCCATCTGTTGCACAAATAATATCGTAATTAGATACATCTGGCATTTTTTTTGGCTTTTCTCCATTTAATAACAAAAAAACTTTCTTGGTTTTCATGAAAGCAAAAATACAAACAAAACTCAATTAAACTTTACGTGAAATAGTTTTATCTTTGATGCAAATTTTAAACTTTGAATACAGCACAATTTATTCCAAAAATACTTTCAGAAAAAATAGCAAAAGCAAGTTTTACTTGGCAAACACCAAGTAATATTGCGCTGGTAAAATATTGGGGGAAAAGTAATCCACAAATTCCTAAAAATGCTTCTATTAGTTTTACTTTAAATAATTGTCATACAATTACTAGAATAGATTTTTCGAGAAAAGAAAGAACTACAGAAGTAGCTTTCGATTTGTTTTTTGAAGGAAAAGAAAAGGAAGAATTCAAGCCTAAAATTGCCGATTTTTTTAAAAGAGTACAAGAATATTGTCCGTATATTTTCGATTATAAAATGACAATTAATTCAGAAAATTCTTTTCCACATTCAAGCGGAATCGCTTCTTCAGCAAGTGGTTTAAGTGCAATTGCAATGTGTTTAATGAGCTTAGAGCAAGAATTGAATTCAGATTTAACACAAGAATTTGTGAATAAAAAAGCTTCTTTTCTAGCACGTTTAGGTTCTGGAAGCGCAAGTAGAAGTATCGAAGGCCCTTTGGTTGTTTGGGGAAATCACCCGGAAATTGAAGGAAGTTCAGATCTATTCGGAATTCAGTTTCCTTATAAAGTACATTCAGTTTTTGAAAATTATCAAGATGCAATTTTATTGGTAGACAAAGGAGAAAAACAAGTTTCTAGTACTATCGGTCATAATTTAATGCACAACCACCCTTATGCAGAAAATAGATTTCAACAAGCGAATGAAAATTTATCTAAAATGTCTAAAATTCTTCAAGAAGGAAATTTAAAAGACTTTATAAGTTTGGTGGAAAGTGAAGCATTAACCTTGCATGCAATGATGCTTACGAGTAACCCTTATTTTATTTTGATGAAACCAAATACCTTAGAAATCATAAATAAAATTTGGGAATTTAGAGCATCAAAAAATAGTAATATTTGTTTCACTTTAGATGCAGGCGCAAATGTGCATGTTTTATACCCAGCCAATGAAAAAGAAACTGTGAATGAATTTATAGAGAATGAGTTGGCAAATTACTGTCAGAAAAAGCAGTATATTTATGACTCAGTAGGTTTTGGGGCAAAAAAGCATAACACAAAATAAATTTTATGAGAATTATCTTAATACTTTTATCTATTAGTTGTTTTTCGATAATGGATGCAGCTGCCCAAGAAAAAAATTGGTTTGATGCTAATGGAAACTCTTCAACTAAAGAAAAAGCAGTTTATTACAGAATATCTTTCAATAACAAAATTGAAAATAAACTTATTGTAGATTATTATATTTCAGGAGAAAAAGCCAAAGAGTTTTTTTTTGTAGAAGGAAGTAAAGATGGCAAATTTATTGAGTTTTATGTTACAGGTGAAGTGAAAACTACCGGTAAATTTGAAGATGGTTATAGGGATGGAATGTGGAAAACCTACGATAAAAATGGTAATATTAAAGAAAAAGGGAAATACGATAAGGGTAAAAAAGTAGGTGTTTGGAAAAATTTTTACAAGAACAATTAAAAATAATTTGTTAACATATAAAATCGTATTTTTGCATTGTTATAAAGAAAACTATGAAAGGACCATTATTTTATGCTAAAATTTTGCTGTTTGGAGAATACGGAATTATAAAAGATTCTAAAGGTCTTGCAATTCCTTATAATGCTTACAGAGGAGCTTTAAAAACTTCGAAAAACCTTTCAGGAAAATCATTAGAATCTAATGGTAACCTACAACGATTCTACACCTATTTATCTGCTTTAAAAACAGATTTAGTCTCATTTAATTTAGATGCTTTTAAGAAAGACATTCAAGACGGAATGTATTTTGATTCTTCAATACCACAAGGTTATGGTGTTGGTAGTTCTGGTGCTTTGGTTGCTTCTATTTATGATGAATATGCTGCGAACAAAATAACGGTTTTAGAAAATTTAACAAGAGATAAATTGTTGAATTTAAAAGCAGTTTTTGCTTTAATGGAATCTTTTTTTCATGGAAAAAGCTCTGGTTTAGATCCTTTAAATAGTTATTTAAGCTTACCAATATTAATTAATTCTAAAGATAGTGTAGAACCAGCAGGAATTCCTTCACAAAAAGAAGGGAAAGGAGCGGTTTTCTTATTAGATTCAGAACAAATTGGTGAAACTGAGCCAATGGTAAACATCTTTATGAATAAGATGAAAAATGAAGGTTTTAGAAAAATGATTAGCGAAGAGTTTTCAACAACAACAGATGCTTGTATTGAAGATTTTTTGCAAGGAAACGTAAAATCTTTATTTGGTAACGTAAAATCTTTATCTAAAATTGTTTTAACCAATTTTAAACCGATGATTCCGGATGCTTTTCATAAAGTTTGGGAAAAAGGAATCTCTACCAACGACTACTATTTAAAATTATGTGGTTCTGGTGGTGGTGGTTATATTTTAGGTTTTACTGAAGATTTTGCAAAAGCTCAAAAAAGTTTAAAAGATTACAAGCTAGAATTGGTTTATAGATTTTAGAACGCTTTATGAGTACTTTAAAGGCAAAACAAATAATACTTAAATTTCTCAGTTTATTTTCCGCAGTTAGAGGATACAATATTTTAGTATTAATAGCTGCCCAATACTTAGCTGCTATTTTTATTTTTTCGCCAACAAATTCTTTAAAAGATGTTGTTTTCGACCTTCATCTATTGTTTTTAGTATTAGCTTCTGTTTTTGTAATTGCTGGCGGATATATCATCAATGATTTTTACGATGCAAAGGTTGATAAAATAAATAGGCCTGTAAAAGCGGGTTTAGATAATTACGTAAAACAGTCTACAAAGTTACGATTATACTTTTTTTTAAATTTTATTGGTTTTTGTTTCGGAATTTTAATTTCTTGGAGAGCAGCATTGTTCTTTGCAGTGTATATATTTGCAATTTGGTTATATTCACATAAACTAAAAAAACACCCATTTATTGGTGTAATTTCGGCAACGGTACTTACTGTTTCGCCTTTTTTTGCTGTATTTGTTTACTTCGGAAATTTTTCAAAAATAATATTTGTCCACGCAATTTTCTTGTTTTTAGTAATTATGGTGCGTGAATTAATTAAAGATTTGCAAAACATAAAAGGTGCCATTGTAAATAATTACAAAACCTTTCCTGTAGTTTATGGTGAAAAAAAAACAAAACAACTGTCTATTTTATTATTACTTTTTACCATCATTCCAATCTCAATTTTATTTAGTTATCCTGCATTAAGCTACATGCGTTACTATTTCTATTTCGCTTTAGTAACCTTGTTGTTTGTCGGTTTTTACCTTTGGAAATCAAAAACCAGAAATCATTACAGAACACTGCATAATATTTTAAAACTTTTGTTGTTTATTGGTGTTTTATGTTTAATTTTTATTGACACTTCACTACTTTTAGATAAAGTAATTAATAGATTGAACTAGAATTCAAGAATATAACTATCTTTGCAAAAATTTTTATAATGAATTCAAATAGAAACTCGTCGAGAGGACGACAAGAAGGTAAAAAAAGTACTCCTCTAAGTAGAAAAAGTAGTACAGCAAGTAAAAAGAGCACTCCTTTAAGTAGAAAGAGTCCTAAAAAAACTTTTACCAAAATTAAAGAAGCGCCAAAATCTGATGAATCATCAGGAATTCGCTTAAACAAATATATTGCCAATTCTGGTATCTGTTCTAGACGTGAAGCGGATACATATATCGAGCATGGTAGTGTTGAAGTAAATGGGAATTTGGTAACCGAAATGGGGTACAAAGTACAGCCTGATGATGTTGTACGTTTCGACGGAACAAGCATTACGCCAGAACAAAAGAAATATATTTTACTGAACAAACCTAAAAATTACATTACTACGATGGACGATGATCGTGGTAGAAAAACAGTAATGGAATTGATTTCAAATGCATCAAAGGAGAGAATTTATCCTGTTGGGCGTTTAGATAGAAATACCACTGGTTTGTTGTTGTTTACAAATGATGGAGATTTGGCTAAAAAGTTAACGCATCCAAAACATGACGTACGTAAATTATACCATGCTTCTTTAGACAAGAAGTTAGAGTTAAAAGATTTAGAAAAATTACGTGGAGAAGTAATTATTGAAGGTAAAAAAGTATTTATTGATGCTATTTCTTATGTAGACGGACAACCAAAATCTGAAGTGGGAATCGAGATTCACTCTGGTAGAAACAGAATTGTACGTAAGATTTTTGAACACGTTGGGTACAAGGTAAATAAATTAGATAGAGTAATTTTTGCTGAATTAACTAAGAAAAATTTACCAAGAGGTAGGTGGAGAGAGTTAACAAACCAAGAAGTAAGTAATCTTCAAATGTTGAAGTAATTCTATACGATTAAAAAAATAAAAACCTTTTAGAAGTTAAATTCTAAAAGGTTTTTTTATGCGTTTTAATCTGATAAAAGAAGTCTTTTAAGTTGCATTCACATCTCTTCGAGCGCAGTCTAAAACTTATTAAGAATCAATATTTTTTTTATTGATTAAGAGTTGATTTGAAATTTCATCTCATTTTATGCATTAAAAACCATGAAATCTATCAATCTTGCAGCTAAACTAGCAGTATGACCATCAATATCTAAATCTGGGTTTAGTTCTGCAATATCACAAGAAATTACTTTTTTACTTTGGAATAAAAATGGTAGTACTTGATATACAAAACTAGGTGTAAAACCAAGTGGAGAAGGAGCACTAACCCCAGGAGCAAAAGCTGATGAAAATCCATCTAAATCAATAGTAATGTATAAATAATCTACATTTTCGATAAAAGCATCAAGTTTCTTTTTTAAGGTTGAAGTAAAGGTTTCACAATCAAAACTAGAAACATAAGGAACATTGTTTTCTGCTGCAATTTCAAATAGTTCTTTCGTGTTCGATTGTTGCTGAATTCCGATTGCAAAATAACGAGCATTTTTATTTTCGGTTAATATCTGGTTGAAAGGTGTGCCTGAATTTGGTTGTGTTTCAACTGTTCTTAAATCGAAATGAGCATCAAAATTTATAATCCCTATCTTGTTTTTTGTCGATGATTTTAGAGCGTCTTTAATCCCGTTAAAGTTGGCGTACCCAATATCATGTCCGCCACCAATTGCAATTGGTAAAATACTATTCGTAATTAACTTACTAATGGTTTTAGAAAGTGCTTTCTGGCAATCTTCTAGATTATTATCAAGACAGATTACATCACCAAAATCTGTAATCTTTTTGTTCTCAAAATGAATTGGAAGTTTCCCTAATTTATTTCGTACGCTTTTTGGTCCTTTTCTAGCTCCAATTCTACCTTGGTTTCTTAGAACTCCTTCATCACAAACGTACCCAACAATACCAATATCAGTAGAATTATCAACCTTAAAATCTTCAATATTAGAAAACAATATTTCTTGATGCCAATATTGATTATCAAGTTTAGAAATTCTGCCAGAATAATTTTCTTTATTTCCAGCTTTATAATCGACTTTTAAATCTTCAAAAAACTCCATTTTATGATTTTTTAATTTCTGTTCCTTTTAAAAATACGCTATCAATTTGATGATTACCAAAAGAATATGGAATAAAATTATACGAATTAATTTCTTTAGTCAAAATTAGATTTGCAATTTTTCCTTTTGTAATAGAACCAACTTTATCTAATGAATTCATAGCATAGGCACCGTTGATTGTAGCTGCATTTATAGCTTCTTCGGGTGTCATTTTCATTTTAATGCAAGCAGTAGCAACTACAAAATTCATGTTTCCAGAAGGCGTAGAACCAGGATTGAAATCTGTTGCTATAGCCAACGGCAAACCAGCAGTTATCATTTTTCTAGCAGGCGTATACGGAATACTTAAAAAATAAGAACAACTAGGTAAAGCTACAGGCATTGTTTTCGTGTTTTTCAACACTGCTATATCTTCATCTCGCATTTCTTCTAAATGATCTACAGATAATACATTATTTTGAACTCCCGCTTCAATTCCGCCAATGGCAGTAAACTGATTTACATGAATTTTACCAACCAAACCGTGTTTTTTTCCGGCTTCTAAAATTTTTTTGGTATCATCCACAGAAAAATAGCCCGTTTCACAGAAAATATCTATAAAATCTGCTAAGTTTTCTTTTTGAATTGTTGGTAGAATATCTTCAATCAGCATTTGTAAATATCCATTTTTGTTATCTTTATATTCCGCAGGAACTGCATGAGCACCTAAAAAAGTAGCCTTTATTTCTATTGGATAATTTTCTTTCAACCTTTTAATAACACGAAGTATTTTAAGCTCTGCATCTTTTGTTAAACCATAACCAGATTTTATTTCTACAGCACCGGTTCCTAATTGAATAATTTCTTCCAATCGAACCTTACTTTGGTTGTATAAATCTTCTGCTGAAGTTTGTTGAAGTTTTTTAGCAGAGTTTAAAATTCCGCCGCCATTATTCGCAATTTCCGCATAAGAAAGTCCATTTATTCTATCTACAAATTCACCTTCTCTATTACCAGCGTACACCAAATGTGTATGAGAATCACACCAAGAAGGTAATATCATTTTTCCTTTTGCATCAATGGTTTTAACGTTGGTTTTAGGGCAATTTTCCATCAAGCCAAAATCTGCAATCAGTCCATTTTCAACTAATAGAAAAGCATTTTTAATAGTTGGTAAAATGTTCATTTCTTTACCAGAAAGAAAATCTACAGAATTCTCTCTAACCTGAATTAATTCTTTGATATTTATAAAAAGTACATTCATTAAAATAAATCTTTTAAGAGGTTTTCTTCTACTAAATTAGGCAAAGTAACTTTTAAATTGGGTGTTCTTTCCATTTCTCTTTTAATAGCGAAAATAGCTTCATCATTTCTTGCCCAACTTCTTCTAGCGATTCCGTTATTCACGTCATAAAAAAGCATGTTTTTTAACTTCTCTTCTGCTTCTTTTGTACCGTCTAACAACATTCCGAATCCACCATTCATTACTTCTCCCCAGCCAACGCCACCTCCATTATGAATAGAAACCCAAGTTGCGCCTCTAAAACTGTCTCCAATTACATTGTGTATTGCCATGTCTGCAGTAAATTTACTTCCATCATAAATGTTAGATGTTTCTCTAAACGGAGAATCTGTTCCACTAACATCATGATGATCTCTACCTAAAATAACTGCGCCAATTTCTCCTTTTGCAATGGCATTATTAAAAGCTTCTGCAATTTTTATACGTCCTTCTGCATCTGCATATAAAATTCTTGCTTGTGAGCCAACCACCATTTTATTTGACTTTGCATTTTGTATCCAAGTAATGTTGTCTTGCATTTGCAGCTGAATTTCTTCTGGCGAATTTTCCATTAATTCTTGTAAAACACTTGCTGCAATTGCATCTGTTTTATCTAAATCTGTAGAGTTTCCAGAAGCACAAACCCATCTAAAAGGACCAAAACCATAATCGAAACACATAGGACCTAAAATATCTTGCACATAAGAAGGATATTTAAAATCGATGTTATTTTCTGCCATTACAGCTGCACCAGCTCTAGAGGCTTCTAATAAAAATGCGTTTCCGTAATCAAAAAAGTAGGTTCCTTTTTTTGTGTGATTATTTATGGATTTAGCGTGTCTTCTTAAAGATGCTTGTACTTTTTCTTTAAATAACTCAGGATTTTCTCTTATTAAAATATTAGACTCCTCGTAAGAAATATCCGCAGGATAATAACCACCCGTCCAAGGAATATGAAGCGAAGTTTGGTCTGAACCAATATGAATAAAAATATTTTCTTTGTCAAATTTCTCCCAAACATCAATAATGTTTCCAATGAAAGCAATAGAAACGACTTCGTTGTTTTTTTGTGCTTCTAAAGTTCTTTTAACAAGAATATCTATATTATCAATTAAAACATCTACCCAACCTTGTTCATGTCTTTTTGTAGCTGCTTTTCTATTTACTTCTGCGCAAATTGTTATACAACCAGCAATGTTTCCTGCTTTAGGTTGTGCACCACTCATGCCGCCTAAACCTGCTGTTAAAAATATTTTTCCACTCGGATTTTCTTCTTTCTTTAATATTTTTCGAAAAGCATTCATTACCGTAATTGTGGTTCCGTGTACAATTCCTTGCGGACCAATATACATAAACGAACCAGCTGTCATTTGTCCGTATTGTGTTACTCCCAAAGCATTAAATTTTTCCCAATCATTTGGTTTTGAGTAATTAGGAATCATCAATCCGTTTGTAACTACAACTCTCGGGGCATTCTTAGACGAAGGAAACAAACCCATTGGATGCCCAGAGTATAGATGTAGCGTTTGTTCTTCGGTCATAATAGCTAAATAATGCATTACTAAAAGATATTGTGCCCAATTCTGGAAAACGGCCCCATTACCTCCATACGTAATTAATTCTTCTGGATGCTGTGCAACATCAGGATTCAAATTATTATGAATCATTAACATTATGGCTGCGGCTTGTTGTGTTTTTGCGGGATATTCTGTAATTGCTCTTGCAAATATTTTATAATCTGGTTTGAATCGATACATATAAATTCTACCAAACTCTTTTAATTCATTCGCGAATTCAGTAGCTAATTCTTGGTGCCATTCTTTTGGAAAATAACGCAACGCATTTTTAATTGCTAGCTGTTTTTCTTCCACAGATAAAACATCTTTCCTTTTCGGAGCTCTATTTGTATCTTTCGGATAGCTTTTTTTAGCAGGTAAAATTTCAGGAATTCCTTGTAAAATTTGTCTTTTGAATGTCATATTTAATTATATTTTACAATTAATTCTTTGTTTTTTACTAGTTGAATCATATTGTAGATGTCATCTTTTAAAAGCCTGTCTTCTTCTAGTTTGTCAACTTTTTCTCTAATAATTGAATGATTTTTTTCGATAATTTCAGAAAATGTATTTGGTCTTCTAAATTCCATAGCTTGTGCTGCGTACATCAATTCTATTGCTAGTATTTTTTCTAGATTCCCTAGAATTTGATTGAATTGTCGTCCAGAAATACTTCCCATAGAAACATGATCTTCTTGACCTAATGAAGTTGGAATACTATCTGCAGAAGGAGGGAAACATAACGATTTATTCTCTGTAACTAGAGCTGCTGTAGTGTATTGAGGAATCATAAAACCAGAATTTAAACCACCACCTTTGGTTAATAACCTTGGTAAACCATATTTTCCTTCCAGTAATAAATAACAACGTCTGTCGGCTATATTTCCTAATTCTGAAGCTGCAATTGAGCAGTAATCTAACGCCATTGCCAAAGGTTGTCCGTGGAAATTTCCACCAGAAATAGCTTCTGTTTCACTTAAAACAATCGGGTTGTCTGTAACCGAATTCATTTCTATTTCTGCTAATTCTAACAAATGATAAAATGCATTTCTAGATGCGCCATGAACTTGCGGAATACAACGCATTGAATACGGATCTTGAACACGTTCGCAATTTTCATGTGAAGTAATGTTTTGAGAGTCTTTGAATATATTTCGCATTCTCTCTGCAACTTTTATACTTCCTTTAAAAGGTCTTATGCTATGTAATTCCTTTCTAAAAGGAGATGAACTTCCTTTATAACCTTCAATACTCATAGCGCCAGAAATATCTGCTAAATCTAATAGATACTCCATTTTTAGAAGTCCGGTTATAGTATGTGCTAAAATAAATTGTGTTCCGTTTATTAGCCCTAAACCTTCTTTTGCTTGTAGTTCTAAAGCATCTAAATTATGATTTTTTAAAACTTCTTTAGCAGAAATAACTTCATCATTAATCCAAAAATCTCCTTCACCAATTAAAGGTAAAAATAAATGAGAAAGCGGTGCTAAGTCTCCTGAAGCGCCTACAGAACCTTGTTTAGGAACGGTTGGTAATAAATCGTTTTCTATAAAGTAAATAATGCGTTCTATTAATTCTAAACGAACACCAGAAAAACCCTGGCAAAGTGCATGTACTTTGCAAATCATCATAATTTTTGATAAATTCTTATCAATATTACTACCAACGCCAACTGCATGTGTAATTAATAAGTTTGTTTGAAGTTGATTTGTTTCTTCAGGTGATATTTGTACATCGCACAAAGGTCCAAAACCAGTATTTATACCATAAACCACTTTATTGCTTTTAGTTATGGTTTCTACTTTCTTTCTGCAAGAAATTATTTTTTCTTTTGCTTCAGTATCAATAATGGCTTTTAAACTACCGTTTGCTATTTCTTTAACTTTATGAAGCGTAAGTTGATCTATTCCGTATTTAAACATTGTTTTTTATATTAATTGGGTCTCAACAAAGTTATCATTACTTTTGATGCTTTTTAATACTGATTATTGTAATAATTAATAACTATGAATTATCAAATAGAGTTAAGACACATTCGATATTTTTTAGCAGTTGCTGAAGAGTTACATTTTAGAAAAGCGGCTGAGAAGTTGTTTATTTCTCAACCAGGATTAAGTAGGCAAATTAAGTTGTTCGAAGAAGAATTAGGGGTTGTTTTATTTGAAAGGCATACCAGAAAGGTTGTTTTAACCAAAGTTGGAGAGTATTTAAAAGTTGAATTTTCATTGCAACTAAAAACACTTTCTCATACGTTAGACAATGCTAAATTATTACATGATGGTAAAAAAGGAGAATTGAATATAGGATATGTTGGTTCAGCAATGCAAGAGGTGATTCCTAATTTATTATTGAGATTTGAGAAAAATCATCCTGATATATTATTTAATTTAAAAGAAATAGACAATCAGAAGCAAATAGAAGATTTACTTTCTTTTTCTTCGGATATTGGGTTTGTGCGTTTAGAAAGAGTACCAAGAGCTTTAGAAATAAAATCAATTTTAAAGGAGAATTTTTGTTTGGTATTACCAAAAAATCATACTATAAATGAAAATAATTTTAAAAGTTTAGCACAATTTAAAGAAGAGTCCTTTATTCTTTTTGATGCAAAATATAGCGCGTCCTATCATGAAAAAGTAATGCAAATTTTTGACGATTGTGGTTTTGCTCCTTTAATATCTCACAATACAATACATTCTAGCTCTATTTTTAAGTTGGTAGAAAATAACTTCGGAATTTCTATTGTTCCAAAATCGTTAGCACAAAAAGGAGGGCATCAAATTAAGTTTATTGAATTAGATATGATTTCGCAGAAAACAACCCTTTCTGTAATTTGGAATAAAAAAAATACAAATCCTATTCTAAATGATGTTTTAGCACTTCTCTAAATTAAGTATAAGAAAAGTATAAATACAAAAAACCCAAACTAAAAAGTTTGGGTTTTTAAGTGGTACCTCCAGGAATCGAACCAGGGACACAAGGATTTTCAGTCCTTTGCTCTACCAACTGAGCTAAGGTACCATTGCCTTAGCGGCTGCAAATATACAATGTTTTTTGACTTATCCTAAAGAAATATGATAAAAATGTATTTTTTTTTTTAAATTTCCCTAAATTTGATGCATGAATCTAGCAATTGATATTGGAAATACAAGAGTTAAGTCCGCTGTTTTTGAGGGTGATAATCTCATAAGCTTGTATGTTTTTGATAAAAGAAAGATAATTTCAGAAATTAAAAAGATTGTGAAGGGAAATTCAATTTCTGCAGGAATTATATCAAATGTAGCTGCAATCTCAGAGAAAAAGATGGTGGAGTTGAAAAAAATCATCAATTTTCAAGTTGTTTCTTCTGTTTCTAAAGTTCCTTTTACAAATTTGTATGAAACACCAAAAACCCTAGGCGTAGATAGAATTGCACTTGTTGCAGGTGCCGTTGTACAATTTCCGAATAAAAACGTATTAATTATAGATGCAGGAACTTGTATTACTTTCGATTTTGTAGATAGTAAAGGAGCGTATTTTGGGGGCGCAATTTCACCAGGAATAAAAATGCGTTATAAAGCTTTAAATAAGTTTACTGCTAACTTACCGTTGGTAGATGTTTTAGAATTGAATAATCTTATAGGGAAAAATACTGAGGAGAGTATAATTTCTGGCGTTTTAAATGGTGTACAAAAAGAGATAGATGGTGTAATAGAAGACTATAACGAGAAATATTTGGATTTAACAGTAGTTTTAACAGGAGGAGACACAAATTTCTTGTCAAAACAATTAAAAAGTAGCATATTTGCCACTCAAAATTTTCTCCTTCAAGGATTAAATGAAATATTGAAACATAACGGACACAAATGATTAGAAAGATTTTAATAGTTTTTTTACTAATAACTTCAACAAATTTATTAGCGCAAAGAACAAGTTCTTCTCCTTATTCTTTTTTCGGAATAGGAGAACAATACACTCCAAGAACTGTCGAGAACACTGCAATGGGAGGTATTGGTGTTGCCTTTAACCATTATAAATATTTAAATTTCACAAATCCTGCAGCAAATGCATTTTTAAGACAAACAACTTATTCTTTAGGGATCTTAAATAATGATCTAACTTTAAAAACAGTTGATTCTAAAGAAAGTTCAACTTCTACCAGTTTAAATTACATTGCATTAGGCTTTCCTATTGGTAATAAAGCAGGTTTTTCTTTAGGTTTGCAGCCATTATCTTCTGTTGGCTATTCATTATCAAATAATGAATTTGACTCTAATAATGATTTATCTGCAATTACTTTATATTCAGGTGAAGGCGGTGTAAATAGAATTTATGGTAGTTTTGGAATGAAAATTTCAAAGCAATTTGCAGTAGGGGTGGAAGCTGATTATAGTTTTGGTAGCATAGAAAATAGCATAACGAACCAAAGAGCTGAAGTCAGTTTAGCAACAAAATATAAAGAAAAAAGTGTTATAAGAGGAGGATCTATCACTTTTGGAACACAATATCAAAAATTTTTAAAAGAGAACTTGTATTTTAATGCAGGTGCTACATTAAAATTAGGAAATGATCTAACAACTACTGGGAATGAATATTTATATTCACTAACAATTTCTGGAGCTGGTACAGATATACCTAGAGATACAATTTATAGTAGTTCAATTTCAGGTAAATACAAATTACCTTTAAAATCTATTTTAGGAGTTGGTATTGGTAAATATGACAAATGGCATGTAGGTTTAGAGTATCAAAATCAAGCTGCATTAAAACCTGAAGGGTTTATTAACAATACAAGTTCATCTTATAAATATGAAAATTCAAATAGATTCTCTTTAGGAGGTTTTTATTTACCAAAAATAAACTCAATTTCAAGCTACTGGGATAGAGTTACGTATAGAGCTGGTTTAAGATATGAAAATGTTGGTTTAGCTATAGATGGTTCTGGTACAGGTACAAATTTCACATCAATAAACGACTTTGGCATGTCTTTTGGATTAGGTTTACCATTGAAACAATTATCTAATGTTAATTTAGGTTTTGAATATGGACAAAGAGGAACAACATCTAATAACTTGATTCAAGAAAACTATTTTAACTTTAGGCTCAGTTTATCACTAACTGCTTCCGGTGCTCAAAGTTGGTTCAGACAAAGAAAAATTGATTAATTTATAAAAATACTAAAATGAAGAAAATTACACTTTTATTAGCTTTACTGTTATTTGTAACAACAGTAAAAATGAATGCACAGGTAACAAAAAGAGATTGTGAAGTTAAATATAACCTTTTTAATGGAGATTTTCAGTCTAAAAAGTATGATGATGCTTATACGAATTGGATTTTTTTAATGGACAATTGTAAAGATTTGTCTGTTAATATATATAAACGTGGTTCAACTTTAGCTGAGGACGTTAGAAAAGATCCAGCCTTAGCAAAAAGAGTTTATGAGCAAAGGTTGCAATATTTTCCTGACCAAAACCCAGCAAAAGTTCATAGTGATTACGCAACGTACTTGTTTGAAAATAAATTAGCTTCAGATGATGAAATTTTTTCTATCTTAGAGAAAGGATATAGCATAGACCCAACTAAAATGGGGGTTAAAAATTTATATATTTATTTTCAAGGTGTAACCGATAGAAATAAAGATACAAACCCACAAAAGGTTTTTGATACGTATGATGATGTTTTAGAAAACGTAAATAAAAAATTAGATAATTATGCTGAAAAATTAGTTGAGTATAGTGATACTACTAAAGTGTTAGATAAAAGAGGTAAGCAATTAAAAAGAGCGTATACAATTAACTCTAAGGCTTTAGGTACGGTAGAAGGTGGTTTAGATAATATTATTTCGGAAATTGCTACTTGTGAAAGGTTAGTGCCTTTGTATCAAAGAGATTTTGAAGCTAATAAAACAGATGCGGTTTGGTTGAAAAGATCGGTTTCTAGAATGTTTAATAAAGGTTGTCAAGCAGATCCTTTATTCGAGAAATTAGTTAGAGCTTATGCAGAAGCTTCACCATCACCAGAAGCATATTCTTTCTTAGCAAATGTTTTAGAAGATAATGGAGATTCAGCTGGTGCAAATGAGATGAGAGAAAAGTCTTTTGACTTAGAAACAGATCCATTAAAGAAAGCGAAGTATAAATTAAAATTTGCTCAAGCAGCAAGAGATAGAGGTCAATTTAGTAAAGCAAGAAGTTTAGCTAGAGAAGCATTAAAGTTTAATCCGAATTCTGGTAGAGCGTATTTATTTATAGCTACTTTATACCAGTCTAGTGTAAATAACTGTGGAGAGAATCTATTTGAAAAAAGAATGGTGTATGTAGCTGCATTAAACATGGCTCAAAGAGCAGCATCTGTAGACCCTAGTATCTCTTCTAGCGCAAGAAAATATATTAATATATACAGCCAGAATGTACCAAGTCAAAAAGATATATTTAATGCAACAGCAACTCCTGGAGGAAAATTCACAATAAAATGTTGGATTGGAGAAACTGTAAGAATACCAAATAAATAGTTTTTTGAAAAACGTTAAACATATACTAATAAAAAGCATTACTGTAATTTTCTTTACAGTAATGCTTTTTTCTTGCTCTAATAGTACAGAAGAGGTTCGTAATTTTTTAGAAGAAAAAAACCTACCAATTGGTAAAGCAAAAGAAGCGTATCATGTTTATAAAGATTCAGGGAAAATTACATCTAAGCTAATTACTCCCTTATTATTAGATTTTAGCAACCGAAAAAATCACCCTTATAATGAATTTCCTAAAGGAATAAAAATTATAAATTTTAATAATAAAGGAAGAGATTCTGTAACTATTATTGGAGATTATGCATTATCTTATGCAAAAACAGAAGTTTCAGAAATTAAGGGGAATGTTGTTGTTACAAATCACACAGATAAATCGAGATTAGAGACGGAGCAATTGTTTTGGGATCAAAAGACGCAATATTTTGTATCTGAAAAAGCATTTACAATGTACAAAGAAAATGACACTATAACTGGTATTGGTTTTGAATGTAAACAAGATTTAAGCAAGCATTTAGCGAAAAAAACAACAGGAATAATAGAAACAAAAGAATAAAATTATGAGTAAACTTTGGAAATTTTTTCAATACGGATATTTAATGGTCGCATTTATTTGCTTGGTTGAAGGTATTGTGCGTTGGGAGTTAGAGCGAAGTAGGTCTTACTTGTTCTTAGGTTTTGCAATTCTGATTACCTTAGTATTCTTTTTTAAAAGACATTTTAGAAAGAAAGTTGAAAAACGTAACAACCAAAACAAATAGTTTATAAATTTCTGAATGGAAATTGAACTTATTATTATATTCTTGTCAATTATACTTTCCGCATTTTTTTCGGGAATGGAGATTGCATTTGTATCTGCAAACAAATTGCACATAGAATTAGAAAAAAAGAGAGAGGGTTTTATTCCTCAAATTCTAAATAAAATAACTCAAAAATCTTCAAAGTTTATTACCACAATGTTGGTGGGTAATAATATTTCCTTAGTAATTTATAGTTATTATATGGGAAGGTTCTTAGTTAGAATTTTACCAATAGAAAGTTATAATGAATTCTCTATTTTACTTTTACAAACTATAATTTCTACGATTATAATTCTTGTAACGGCAGAATTTTTACCAAAAGCAATATTTAGAATTTATGCTAACGAAGTGTTAAAAATATTTGCTGTACCTGCATATATTTTTTATGTATTATTTCATTATTTCTCTGAGTTTATTACGTTAATTTCAGATTTCTTTTTACGTGTTTTTTTCAAAACGAATGCAGATGAGCAACAAGTGGAATTTAGCAAAGAGGAATTAGGTAATTATATTTCAGAGCAGTTAGAAACAGGTAATGATGATGAAGAAATGGATTCTGAAATTCAAATTTTTCAAAATGCATTAGATTTTCATAATGTAAAAGCTAGAGAGGTAATGGTTCCTAGAACTGAAATTATAGCTGTAGAAATTCATGAAAAAGTAAGCAATTTAAAAAGTATTTTTATTGAAACTGGTTTGTCTAAAGTATTGGTTTATAAATCATCTATGGATGATGTAATAGGTTATGTAAACGCTTTCGAACTTTTTAAAAAACCGAACAGTATTAAATCTATTTTACTGCCAGTAGAAATTGTGCCAGAATCTATGATGATTAATGATATCTTAAATATCTTAATGAAAAAGCGTAAAAGTGTTGCTGTTGTTGTAGATGAATATGGGGGTACTTCTGGAATGATAACGGTAGAAGATATTGTTGAAGAATTATTTGGGGAGATTGAGGATGAGCATGATTCTCAAGAATTCTTAGAAGAGAAAATAAATGATGAAACTTTTAATTTTTCGGCAAGGTTAGAAGTAGATTATTTAAACGAAGAATATGGTTTAAGTATTCCTAAATCTGAGGCTTACGAAACTTTAGGAGGCTTTATTATAGAGCATACAGAAAATATACCAGAAGAAAACGAAGTTGTAGATATAGAGGGTTTTGAAATTAGGATTCTGAATACAAGTGGTGCAAAAATAGATGCTGTTTGTTTAAAAATTACCGATTCAGAAGATTAGAAATTATAACTTCCTTACTATCCTTTAAGCTTACAAGCTAACTTCCTATTTATTTAATTTAAAATGGGTTGCAATATTAAAACCCAAATCGTATATTCGCCCACTGAAAATAAAATAAAACGTATGGCAATTTTATCAAAAATTAGAGAACGCTCAATGTTCTTAATTATTATAATTGGTTTAGCACTTTTTGCTTTTGTATTAGATCCTTCTACTTTAGGAGACTTTTTTAGCTCAAGTAAAGTAAATGAAGTTGGTGAAGTAAATGGAGAGGTTATTTCTACGCAAGAATTTGCAAAAGCAATCGATCAATATAAGCAACAAACAGGTAGTAGTGTTTCTGAGATGCAAGCAGCAAATACTGTTTGGGATAACATTGTTAGAAAAAAGATCTATAAGAACCAATTAGAGCAGGCAGGAATTACTGTTGGTGAACAAGATGTTTGGAACGAAGTAGTAAACGCGCCATCTGTTAGTAATAACCCACAGTTTCAAAATGAAGCAGGTTTATTTGATGAAGGAAAGTTTAAAGCTTTTTTAGCAACTACTAAAAAAGAGAATCCAGATATGTGGTCTGCTTGGTCTAATTACATGAACCAAATTAAAGAAAATGCAGAAACAAATACATATAATAAATTGGTTACTGCTGGTTTAGGAGCATCTTTGAAAGAAGGAGAAACTGAATATTTAATTGAAAACACAAAGTTAAGTGGTCAGTTTGTTTATGTACCCTATGCTAGTATTGCAGATAGTTTAGTGAAAATTAAGAAATCTGAAGTTGCAGCTTATATAAAAGACAACGAAAATCAATATAAAGTTGAAGCTACAAGAGATATTTCTTATGTAAAGTTTGACATAGAAGCAACTACAGAAGATGAAGAAGCAATTAAACAAGATGTAGCAAAATTAATAGAGAATTCTTTAGATAGAAATAATGACGCTAGAGTTGGTCTTAAAAATACTACAGATTATAAAGATTTTTTAGCTGAAAATAATTCTGATATTAATTTAGATTTAGGATATAAATACAATGCTTCAGTAAATCAAACAGTAGCAAAACAGATTTTCGAAGGAAATGAAGGAGATGTTTTTGGACCTTATAAAGATCAAGGTTTCTTCAAGATTTCTAAAATTACTGAAGTTACCAAAATGCCCGATTCTGTAAAAGCAAGTCATATTTTAATTCCTTTTATTGGTTCTCAAAGTGCTACGTCTGATGTAACAAGAACAAAAGAACAAGCAGAACAGTTAGCGGATAGTTTATTAACGGTTGTTAAAAGAAGCAGAAGTAAATTTGCTGATTTAGCGAAAGACTTTTCTTCAGACAAAGGTTCTGGCGCTAAAGGTGGAGATTTAGACTGGTTTAATTATAATAGAATGACACCTGCTTTTAGAGATTATACTTTTACAAACGGGAAAGGTTCTTTAGGTGTTGTAGAAACTCCTTTTGGTTACCATGTTATTAGAGTAGATGATGCTAAGAATAATCAAACAGTTTTAAAATTAGCTACTTTTGCAAGAAAAATTGTTCCTTCTGAGGCTACAGAAAATGATTTCTTTCAGAAAGCAGAACAATTTGCTTTGGCAATTTCTAAAACTACAGATTACAATGCTTTGGCAAAAGAAAATGGTTATAATTTAAGACCGGCAATTGGTTTAAAAGTATTAGATGAAAATGTTCCTGGGTTAGGAAACCAAAGACAAATAGTATCTTGGGCTTTCAAAGGAGATTCAGATAAAGGTAGTTTTAACCGTTTTGATTTACAAGGAAGTTATGTTGTTGCCGTAGTAACAGCCAAATCTAAAAAGGGTTTAATGTCTGTTGAGAAAGCTATTAATAGTGTAAGACCAATTTTGTTAAATGAAAAGAAAGCTGCTTTAATTTCAGATAAATTAAAAGGAAGTTCTTTAGCTGAAATTGCGAAAGCAAATAATACAACAGTAAGTACTGCAAATAACATTAACTTAACAAACTCTTCTTTATCTGGTGTTGGTTCAGAGCCTAAAGTTGTAGGAGCAATGTATAGTGCAGAATTAGATAAAGTATACAATAGTATAGAGGGTAGTAGAGGCGTGTTTTCTTTCGTTTTAAATAAAAGAGAATTACCAACTGCATTACCAAACTACGAATCAAACAGAAAGAAGATTGCAGAATCAAGAAAAAGATTGACTTTCAAAATATATGAGGCAATTAAAAAAGCTTCTGATATTGAAGATAACAGAGAAAATATGTACGTTTCGAACTAAGAAACTTTACTATCAAAATATAAAAAACCGTTCATAATTAATTGAACGGTTTTTTTTGTTTTAATAACTTTTATGAAGTTATTAAATTACTCTTTGGCTATATAAAATAATTTAGTTTTGGCCTGATTGAACCTTTCTTTATGCTCAATTGATTTCGGTTTTTAGAGTTATAAAACCTAGTATTTAAAATGGATAACCAGCTCCTCAATAAAAAAAACCTTTTTGATTGCTCAAAAAGGTTGTATTATTTTTATGACTAAAACTTGTGAAGTTTTTTATCCGTTCATAGAGATTAAGAACTCATCATTATTTTTAGATAATTTAATTCTATCATTAATGAATTCCATTGCTTCAATAGGATTCATATCTGCTAAATATTTACGTAAAACCCACATTCTCTGTACAGTTTTCGCATCTAATAATAGATCGTCTCTTCTTGTAGAAGATTTAATTAAGTCGATTGCTGGGTAGATTCTTCTGTTAGAAATATTTCTATCTAATTGAAGTTCCATATTACCTGTTCCTTTAAATTCTTCGAAGATTACTTCGTCCATTTTAGAACCAGTTTCTGTAAGTGCAGTTGCGATAATGGTTAAAGAACCACCATTTTCTATGTTTCTAGCAGCACCAAAGAAACGTTTAGGTTTGTGTAATGCATTTGCATCGATACCACCAGAAAGTATTTTTCCTGAAGCTGGTGCAACAGTATTGTAAGCTCTTGCCAAACGTGTAATTGAATCTAAAAGAATAACAACATCATGTCCACACTCTACCAAACGTTTTGCTTTTTCTAAAACAATGTTTGCCACTTTTACATGTTTGTCTGCCGGTTCATCAAAAGTTGAAGCTACAACTTCTCCACGTACATTACGTTTCATGTCTGTAACCTCTTCCGGACGCTCATCAATCAATAAAACAATTTGATACACTTCTGGGTGATTCGCCGCAATAGCATTCGCTACATCCTTTAATAACATGGTTTTACCAGTTTTAGGTTGCGCTACAATCATACCACGTTGTCCTTTTCCTAAAGGAGAAAACAAATCGATAATTCTTGTAGATAAAGAACTTCCTTTTTCAGCTAAATTGAATTTTTCTTGAGGAAACAATGGAGTTAAATGTTCAAAAGAAACACGATCTCTAACAATGTTAGGGTTTAATCCGTTAATTTTTGATACTCGAATTAAAGGGAAATATTTTTCACCTTCTTTTGGCGGACGAACATTTCCTCTTACTGTATCACCAGTCTTTAAACCAAATAACTTAATTTGAGATTGAGAAACATATATATCATCTGGTGATGATAAGTAGTTATAGTCAGAAGAACGTAAGAAACCATAGCCATCTGGCATCATTTCTAAAACACCTTCACTTTCTATAATACCATCAAATTCAAAGTCAGGGTCTCTATATCTATTTGTAGATTTATTTCCGTTACTTCTACTATTGTTAACTTTTTCTCTGCTCTGGTTGTTGTTTTTGTTCTTCTGGGGAGGATTGTTTCTATTTTGTTGTGGTCTGTTTGGTTGATTCGCAGGTTTCTGTTCTTGCTTTTCTTCCTTTACCTTAGAAATAACAACCTCTTTTTTCTCTTCTGCTTTAATAGGTTTTTTTACAGGAGGTTTTCTTTGTGGCCTTGGAGTAGGTTTTGGTTTTTCGGTAGTAGAAACATCAGCAGTTTTTTCAACAGTTTTAATGTTCGTAACTGTTTCAGTATTTTCTACAACCTGTGTTTTCTCTAAAGGAGTTGTGTTTTCTACCGCTTGAGGTTTTTTAGTAACACGTCTTCTTTTTGGTTTTTCTGTCTTTTCAACTTCTTCTTTTTTAGGAGTTGCAGCTACGTTTGCTTTTGAAGGATTTGCAGCTTGTGTATCTAAAATTTGATATACTAAATCTAATTTTTTTAACTGACTAGTTTTGGTAAGACCAATAGATTTAGAGATACCTTGTAATTCAGCAAGAGTTTTTGCTTTCAGTTCTGAGATTTCGAACATTATAATATTGTTAAGTTTAAAGTATGAATCTTAATTTTTGTAAGATTTGTATGTTTTTTTGAATAATGCTATTGAGTATAGTTCTACAAAACAGCTTTTTGTGTGGTTCTTGTGTAACAAATATATAGTTTTTTTTTTTAGTTGAGGGTTTTCTTTTTAAAAAAGAATGTGCTACTTTTGTAGTATTAGAAATTACAAATGATTCAAAGAGTACAAACAGTATATTTATTAATGGCTTCTATTATTTCTGGAGTTTTAATTTTTGTTTTTAATTTGTGGGAATCTATAGGTAAAGAAGTTTTTGCTATAGATTTGTTAAAAAGTGAATCTTACCTATTAAAGGTGATTCCTATTTTATTTTTAGTATCGGCAATTTTAGCATTTGTAGCTATTTTTATATTTAAAAATAGAAAATTACAATTTGTTATTGGTCGTTTAACAATTTTGATAAACCTTATTTTATTAGGATTATTGATTTATGTATCTCTAACACTACCTGGAGAAGCTTCTGTTTCGGAGAAAGGTATTGGGATGTTTATACCAATTTTGGCTATTTTGCTTGTTGTTTTGGCAAATAAAGCTATTAAAAAGGATGAAGATCTTGTAAAATCTGTAGATAGATTGCGATAAAACTAACATCTTAGTATATTTAGTGCGAAAAGAAACCGAGATTTATTCTCGGTTTTTTTATTTTCTACCCTTAAATAAGATTTTCTTAAAATGTTTTTATAATTTTAGTTTTTTATAAATCAAGAATATGTTAAAAAATATAAATCACTAAAACACAGGTAATCAATCCTTTAACTTATGGTCTATCCCTGAATTCAGGGATGGATATCCCTGAATTCAGGGATAGAAAAAACATACTGTTTTCAGGGATTGCACAGTCTAAATATCTAATTTAAATTTGTAGAGTAAACAATGGGAAAAAAAATATACGTTCACGTAGCTGATGACCACAAGATTTTAATTGAAGGAATCATAGCTGTAATAAATACTGATGAAGATATTGAAATTAGAGATTTTTCTTTAACCGGCCAAGAAGTAATTGATTGGTTTAAAAAAAAGGAAAACAAAGCAGATGTTTTAATATTAGATATTACCATGCCAGTTCTTGATGGTTTTGAAGTCCTAAAATATTTTTATGATAAAAGAATAAATCAGAAAGTAATTGTTTTATCTAGTTATGATGATGTAAAAATTGTTCAAGAGGTTTTAAGTTTAGGTGCAAGTGGCTATATCTCTAAAAATAATGCAGGCGAACATATTGTAAAAGCAATAAAGGCAGTTGCAAATGGAGAACAATATTTTAGTGATGATATTCAAAATCAATTGATAAAGGCAATATCAGGACAAAGAGCAAGAAAAGGAGACATGCCCGAAGATTTTTTATTTGATTCTCTAACAGAGAGAGAGAAAGATGTTTTAAGATTAGTTACAAGAGAATTAAGTACAGGTGAAATAGCAGATAGAATGAATATAAGCCATCATACTGTAGAATCATATAGAAAAAAATTATTAAGAAAATTAAATGTAAAAAACTCAGTAGGATTAGCAATGTATGCAGTAAAATATAAATTAGTATAAAATATTCCCCAGTTTTAAGTTTTAGATTAAAAAAATCTGTCCCCTAAAAAACTTAAAATTTATCCCCCAAACACAAGTACTATATATATTTGTATACATTGTTTTCCATATTGGTAAAAATATTATCTACCCCTAATTAACAACTTTTCAAACTCAACAAATCCTATTATTATGAAAATCACCAAATTATTATCGTTAGTTATTGTGTCTGCTTTTGTTTTATCTTCATGTTCTAGTAATGAGAATTTGCTTCCTGAAGCTGAAAAAACCAACTCATTAAAATCTTATAAAGTAAAAAGAGATGCTTCTGGTGCATATTCAATTGATTATGATTTAGAGGAAAATGTAAAATCAGAAAAAGTAACAAATAGCGTAACAAATACAAACGAGTTTCATTTATATCAATCAGATTATACAACAAGTAAAAGACAATCAGAAGAATTATTTATTGACGGAAATGAATTAAGCATTGGCTTTATTGATACAAGAACAAATAAAAAAGCTAATATTACAATTGAAGATGATAATATAGCTATATTAAAGACAAGTAGTGTAAATTCAAAAATGTTATCAGAATATAGTTTTTCGAGTAATACGGATGGTACAATTAACTTAGATTTTAAAGTGAATAATAAGGTAAGTGTAGACTTTGTTTACAATGAAGAAATAAATACTTATGAAATTCATTTAGAGGAAGGGAAATCTAGTGAAACAAATTTTTCTAGAAGCTTAACAAGAGTAAATGGTCAAGTTTTAAAAATTGATTTTGTAAATCATTTAGATAAAGGTGACTCTAGTTTAAAAGGAGTTGCAGCTAGAGAATTAATTAGAAGAAAGCCTAGAATTGCTATAGATAATGGAGAAAGTGGAGAGAACTTATAATTTCTAATAAAAATCTTTTTGAGAAAGAGAATTCAAACACTATTTTACATATTTTTTATTTCTTTTAATAGTTACCAATTAAAAGCTGCCCCCAATAATAGATATGGCACTGAAGAAGTTTCTGTTAAAGAAATTTCTTCAGTTTTTACTTTTAAAACAGATTCTGTTTTCACCAGAAGATATGATAAGGTTTTAAATGAATATAATAAAGAAAATTACTTAGATGCTTTACAGGATGCTTTAAAAATTTACGACGATTCTAAAATTGATAATATCAAATGTAATACTTATAAGATTATTTCTCTTATTGCAGATATTTATGATAAAGTAAACAATCATGAAAGGGCTTTAGATTATTATAAAGAATCTTTACGAATCTTAAAGTATAATATCGTTTCAGATAACATCAATGATGAGTTTTTGTTAAAGAACTCTGCAAAAATTTATTTAAGGATGGGGAGTACTTTTCAAAAACTTTTGAAAAGGGATAGTGCTAAGTATTATTTTGAAAAAATAGATGATTTACCAAGTGTTAATAATGAAGTAATAATATATAAAGCTGCTTCCTATAGCAATTTAGCTGGAATATATGAACTAGACTCATTATTTGATAAGGCAATTGTATATGCTGAGAAAGCAATTGTTCTTCACAAAATCACAAATAATAAAATAAGTGAAGCTAAGGCAACTATGAATTTAGGTAACATATATTTGTCTTTAGATAATTTCTCAAAATCAAAAAAGACTTACTTAAAAGGTATTAAATTAATAAAAAATGACAATAGTCAAACTGCGGTAAGATTAAAAGCAGATTTATATTATAATCTAGCTTGGGCAATGCGTAATTTAAAAGAGTATGAGGCTTATGATAATCTTGAGCTTTCTTATGAAATTGAAGATGGTATAAGAGATAAGGAAGTTAGAAGAATGGTCGAGGAAGTTACAGCAAAGTTTGATGTAGAAGGTGTAAAAAAAGAAGAAGAAAATAAAAGGTTAAGACAAAATGCTACTTTTTGGATTTTTATTATTGCTGGTGCAATTATAATAATAACATTACTTTATTGGTTGAGCTTAAATAGGTTAAAACAAAAAAACCTAGGGTTAAAACTATCTCAAACACAATTGCTACAAAATCAGAACATAGAAAAACTAAAATCGGAATCTCAAACAAGAATTTTAAATGCTACAATTGACGGTAAAGAGACCGAGCGTAAAGAGATTGCGGAAACGTTGCATGATAGTGTAAGTGCATTGCTTTCTTCTGCTAACCTTCATTTAATGGCAACTAAAACTCAGTTTAAAGGAGAAATTCCAGTAGAAATAGATAAGACGCAAAGTATTATAGCAGAAGCTTCACAGAAAATCAGAGATTTATCTCACACCTTAGTTTCTTCAGTATTGCTTAAGTTCGGATTGAATTTTGCCTTAAAAGACATGGCTTCTAAATATTCTAATTCTGTATTATATATAGAAACAGATATTTATGATTTACGAAGATATCATCAGAATTTTGAAATAAAAATATATAATATTATTCAAGAATTTGTAAATAATATATTAAAACACAGTAAAGCTGAGAATGCTGTTATCAAACTTTATGAGCAAGATAATAGAATTTGTTTTCAAATTACTGATGATGGTATTGGCTTTGATAAAACAAAAGTTTTTAATAAAGATGGTTTAGGGTTAAATCAAATTGATGCTAGAATACAAATGATGCAAGGTCTTTTTTTGGTTGAATCTACTATTGGTGAAGGAACAACTGTTTCAGTAGAACTACCGGTTATAGAAAAAAACGCTATCAACCACGGGCAGCCAATTCTATAATTTCCAAATTTTTAATTTCTCCATTTTCTAAATCAAACCTTAACATGGTTCTTATTTTATGAAAACCATGGTTTCCAGCAGCACCTGGGTTTAAATGTAATAAGTTTAGTTTTTTATCATACTGTACTTTTAAGATATGAGAATGACCAGAGATAAAAACCTTGGGTGGATTTACTTTAATTTCTTCTCTAATTCTTCGATAATAATTATTAGGGTAACCACCAATGTGCGTCATCCATACAGTTACTTTTTCAACTTCAAATTTTAAGTCTAAAGGAAACTCTGCTCTTGCATCTTGATCATCAATATTACCATAAACCGCACGCAACGGTTTTATTTTTTTAATGGTATCGGTAACATTCAAGTTACCAATATCTCCTACATGCCAAACTTCGTCAGCTTGTTTTACAAACTTTAAAATTTGGGCATCTATAAAACTATGTGTGTCAGATAATAATAGTATTTTCTTCATTTAAAAAAGGTAAGAAAAGTTTAACGTCTCTTCCAGTTTCAAAAATACTAATAACAAAATAAATTCCGTAATTTTACGGTCTACAAAAAACAATTTTCTTGAGATATTTTATAGAGCTTTCTTACAACGGAAAAAAATATCATGGTTGGCAAATTCAACCAGACGTTATTTCTGTACAAGAAGAATTAAACAATGCTGTAAGTACAATTCTACAAGAAAAAATAGAAGTTGTTGGTGCAGGAAGAACAGATACTGGCGTTCATGCTTCACAGATGTTCGCGCATTTTAATGTCGAAAAATTAATTAAAGGTGATGTTGTACACAAACTGAACTCAATTTTACCAAATGATATTACCGTTTATAAAGTTTTTTTGGTAGACGAAGAAAAACATGCAAGATTTAATGCTGAAAGCAGAAGTTATGAGTATCGAATATGGTTGGGTAGAAATCCGTTTTTGTTAGATTTTTCTTGGCAAATTCATTCTCAAGAATTAGATGTTTCTAAAATGAATGAAGCAGCAAGTATTTTATTAGAGTACGAAGATTTTCAAACATTTTCTAAAGTTAGAACAGACGTTTATACCTTTAATTGCGATGTAACAGAAGCTTTATGGAAACAAGAAGGAAGTTTATTAACCTTTCATATTTCAGCAAATAGATTTCTAAGAAATATGGTAAGAGCCATTGTTGGTACTTTGGTAGATGTTGGTTTAGGTAAAATATCAACTATTCAATTCAGGCAAATTATAGAAAGTAAAAATAGAAGCAATGCAGGGTTATCTGTACCTGCAAAAGGATTATTTTTAACACATATAAAATATTAAGTTTTGGCAAATAAAACAGGTAATGCTTTTGATATGGAAATCTTTTTAAGACTGATGAGTTTTGCAAAGAGGTACAAACGTAATTTTATAATTGCAGCAAGTTCTACGATTATTTTGGCGGGTGTAGCTTTGTTAACACCTATTATTCTTAAAGATACCGTAGATTTATATATAGCAAATAAAGACACCGAAGGTTTAATAAATAGTGTTTTATTAATGTTTGGAATTTTACTACTAGAAGTTCTTTTAAGATTTACGTTTATATATTATGCAAACTGGGTTGGGCAACATATAATTAGAGATATAAGAGCAAAAATTTTTAGACATATTTTGCAATTTAAAATGTCTTATTTCGATAAGAATTCTGTTGGTAAATTGGTTACTAGAGTGGTGTCTGATATCGAAACAATTGCTGCTTTTTTTAGTAGTGGTGTTTTTACAATTGTAAGTGATGTTTTACAAATGTTTGCTGTTATTATTGTAATGTTTTTTATCAACTGGAAATTAGCATTTATTGCTATTGCAGTTTTACCAATTTTATTATATGCTACAAAAGTTTTTCAAAAAGCGATAAAAGCTACTTTTCAAGAAGTTAGAAATCAGGTAGCAAATTTAAATGGTTTTGTGCAAGAAAGAGTTACAGGAATGAAAATTGTGCAACTTTTTAATAGAGAGAAGATTGAATATGATAACTTTAAGAATATAAATAATAAACACAAAGAAGCCTACATAAAAACCATTTGGTATTTCTCTATTTTCTTTCCTATTGCAGAAATTTTATCTTCTATTGGTATTGGTCTAATTGTTTGGTTTGGAAGTAAACAAGTTATTGGTGGTGCGGTTCCAGGACCAGGAACAGTTATGGCTTTTGTACAAATGGCGCAAATGTTATTTAGACCTTTAAGACAAATTGCAGATAAATTTAATCAGCTACAAATGGGAATTGTTTCTGGAGAAAGGGTTTTTAAAATTATTGATACAGAAAGTGCTATTTCCAAAAACGGAACAATTGAAGCAAAAAACCTTAAAGGAAGTATTAATTTTAAAGATGTTAGGTTTAGTTATGTGGAAGGTGAGGAAGTTTTAAAAGGAATTAATTTAGATGTTAATAGCGGGCAAACAGTTGCTATTGTAGGTGCTACTGGAGCAGGTAAATCAACTATAATTAACTTATTAAATCGTTTTTATGAAATTGATAGCGGTACTATTTGTGTTGATGATGTTGCTATAGATACATATAAATTAGAAAGTTTAAGAGATCAGGTTGCAGTTGTCTTACAAGATGTTTTTCTGTTTTCTGACTCGGTTTTAAATAATATAACTTTAAAAGATGACACTATTTCTAAGGAAGAAGTAGAAAAAGCAGCCAAACAAATAGGAATTCATGATTTTATAATGACACTTCCTGGAGGTTATAATTATAATGTAAAAGAAAGAGGTGCGATGCTTTCTTCTGGACAAAGACAATTAATAGCATTTTTAAGAGCTTATGTAAGTAAACCTAGTATTTTAATATTAGATGAAGCAACTTCTTCTGTAGATGCACATGCAGAACAAATGATACAATATGCAACAGAAACAATTACAAAAGATAGAACATCAATTGTAATAGCACATAGGTTAGCAACCATTAAACAAGCGGATAAGATTATTGTGATGGATAAAGGTTTAATTGTTGAAGAAGGAACCCATTCTGAGTTGTTAGAAAAAGAAAATGGCTATTATAAAAATTTATATGATAAACAATTTAGCTTAGACATTGCTTCTTAAAATTAATATAATTTTTATTGTTTGTAGTTTATTTTCTGTTAAATTTGTAGCTCAATTTAAAATAAATTTAACATGAAAAAAGTATTAGTATCATTGGCAGTTGTTGCTTTATTAGCAACAAGTTGTAAAAAAGCAAAAGAAACAGGTACAGATATTAAAGATGCTACCGTAGAGGCTGCTGAAAAAGCTGCAGATGCAACGGAAGATGCTGCAAACGCGGTTGTAGAAGGAACTAAAGAGGTTATATCTGAAGTTAAGGAGTCTGATTTAGAGGGGGTTACTATTCCTGAATTTGAAAATGAGGAAGCTACTGAGTTTTTAGAAGATTACGCAGCACATGCAAAAGAGTATATCGAAGCTAAAGGAGATGTCGTAAAAAATTCTAAGTTGGCAAAAGAAAGCGTAGAATTTGCTAAAAAGAGTAAAGAAATTGTAAGTAATTTAGATGCTAAAGCAGCAGCGAAATTTAAAAGTGTTATGAATGCTATTCAGTCTAAAATGGCTCCAGCAAAATAAATTTAAATTATTTTCAACAACAGAAAAAGGTTCTCATTTGAGAACCTTTTTCTATTACATTAAATCTTTTCGAAGTTTTTCATTTAATTCTGCAAAGTCTGCATACAGCTCAAAGCCACCATCTTTTATATAAGAAATTTCGCCAGTTTCTTCGGAAACCAAGATACAAACAGCATCTGTTTTTTCAGAAACACCTATAGCTGCTCTATGTCTTAAACCAAATCTTGCAGGAATTTTGGTACTATCAGAAATTGGTAAAACTACTCTAGTTGCCACAATATAATTATCTCGAATAATTAAGGCGCCATCATGAAGCGGGCTATTTTTATAAAAAATACTTTGCAGAAGCGCTTGGTTTAGAAGTGCATTCATCTTATCTCCCGTATTTATTAAAAAATCTAAAGTATTTGTTCTTTCTATAACAATTAAGGCCCCTGTTTTAGTTTTAGACATTTTTTGACAAGCTTCTATAACGGTTTCGGTGTCTACTTCAGACGTTATTTCTGTTTGTAAAAACTTTAACTGTTTTAAAAAGCTTCGTTTATTGGTAAAGTTTGTTGTACCAATCATTAATAAAAACTTTCTTATTTCTTGTTGAAAAACAATAATCAGTGCAATAACACCACCAGAAAGTAGATACCCTAAAATACCACTTAACATTTCCATTTTTAAGGCTTGTGTTATTTTCCATATTAAGAAAATAAATGCAATTCCAATAACAATGTTAATGGCTACAGTGCCTTTTAAAAGCTTGTAAATATAATAGAGTAGTGTTGCTACTAATAAAATATCTAAGATATCTAGTAAAGAAAATTCAATAAAATCGAACATAGAAAATAGACGGATTTTAGGCTAAAATACTAATAAATAATTAGGAGAACTGTATCAATTATTTTTTTCTACGTCAGATACTAAAAGTGGGTATCTATTATGCATTAGTTTTATTTTTTCCTGAATATTATTGTGGCTGTTGTTTGATTTTTTAAAGTCTTCTAACAAACGATTATATTTATGAAGCTTTAATCGTTTTGATGATTATGAGATTTCTTAATCGCTAAAAAGTGCTCACTTCGAAATGACACGCTGCTTTTAATTAATGAAATTAGTAAGCAAACAAGTTTAGCCCTGATTGAACGGTTTGTTTGAGCTCTTTTTTATTCCTTTTTAGGATAAAAAAAGCGAGTAGTGAAAGCGGGAAATAGCTTCTGAAAAATATTTTAAGAAATCTGTTTTACAATTTTTACAGTTTCAATAGCTTCTTTTACATCATGCACACGCAAAATATTTGCGCCATTTAAAAGAGCTATTGTATTTGCAGAAGTGGTCGCATTTAAAGCTTCTTGGGCAGAAATATCTAATGTTTTGTACAACATCGATTTTCTTGAAATTCCTGCTAATATAGGTGCGTCTAAACTTTTAAAAAGTTCTAATTTTTTTAGAATTTCAAAATTATGAGCGTTGGTTTTTCCAAAACCGAAACCAACATCTATAATAATATCATTTATTTTAAGTTGATGTAATTTGCGTGTTTGTTCAGCAAAAAAGGAGATAATTTCTTTAGTTACGTCTGTGTAAACGGGGTTTTTCTGCATGTTTTGTGGCGTGCTTAACATGTGCATTAAAATATATGGAACTTGCAATTGTGCAACAGTTTCAAACATCTTCTCGTCCATTTTTCCACCAGAAATATCGTTTATAATTGCAGCACCTGCATCTATCGTTTCTTGTGCTATTTTACTTCTAAAAGTATCTACAGAAATGATAATCTCAGGAAAATTACTAGACAATAAATTGATTACAGGAACAATTCTTTTTAGTTCTTCTTCCTCAGAAATGTGTTTTGCACCCGGTCTTGAAGAATAGGCACCAACATCAATAAAAGTTGCGCCATCAGAAAGCATTTTTTCAACTTGAGAAAGAATGTCAGATTCGTTTTTATATTTTCCACCGTCAAAGAAAGAATCTGGTGTAATATTTAAAATTCCCATCACTTTTGGTGATGCTAAATCGATTAAAGTACCTTTGCAATTTATCGTCATTTTAACTAACAACTTTATTAATTACGTGGCTAATTTCCGGAGCCTTGTAATTGTTCATTTTTAGCATTAAATCTTCTACAGAAGTTCCAATAATTAACATATTTCTATTGGCTTGTTTTAAAAAACCTTCTGCTACCATTTTATCTAACTGAACTAAAATCGCATCAAAAAAACCATTTAGGTTTAAAAGTCCGATTGGTTTTTGTTCAATATGTAATTGCCCCAAAGTAAGTGCCTCAAACAATTCATCTAACGTTCCAAAACCTCCAGGAAGTGTAATATAGCCATCTACTAATTTGCTTATAATAACTTTGCGTTCACTCATTTTTTTGCAAACAATCATTTCTTCAACATCTGCATGCACAACTTCCTCTTTTTCTAATAACTTCGGAATCACCCCAATCACTTCGCCATTATGAGCTAGAATTGTGTCGGCAATAGCGCCCATCATTCCAATTTTTCCTCCACCATACACTAAACCAATTTTGTTATTCGCAAAATGATCTCCTAATGCTATGGCAGCTTCTTTGTAAACAGGGTCGAAGCCTAAACTAGCTCCGCAAAAAACAGCAATTCTTTTCAATTTGTAGGTTTTAAAATTCTTTTACAAAAATAAATGAAAAGCATACAGGATTTAGTATTTTTGAACAAATACTTTTAACAAGAGAAAATGCAAGATACCTCGAAACAATACGATGCTGTAATTGAAGAATGTAGAAGTTTATTTATAAAAAAAATGAGCGATTATGGTTCTGCGTGGCGTATTTTACGTCTACCATCCTTAACCGATCAGATTTTTATAAAAGCACAAAGAATTAGACAATTGCAAGAAAATGAGGTAAGAAAGGTTGATGAAGGAGAGAAGTCTGAGTTTATCGGTATTATTAATTATTCTATAATGGCGTTAATTCAGTTAGAAAATGGGGTTGTAGAAAACCCAGATTTAAACACAGAAGATGCAACCATTTTGTACGACAAACATAGCAAGGTTACCAAAGAATTAATGCTAAATAAAAATCATGATTATGGTGAAGCTTGGCGTGAAATGCGTGTTTCTAGTTTAACGGATTTAATTCTTCAAAAATTATTACGTGTAAAACAAATTGAAGATAATAAAGGGAAAACATTGGTTTCTGAAGGAATTGATGCAAATTACCAAGATATGATTAATTATGCTGTTTTTGCAATGATTCATTTAGGAAATTAAGAGTACATCGTTAAATTATTTATATGAAAAAGTTAGTTTTTTTATTTGCCATTAGTTTTTTTACAAACTCATTAATTGAGAAATCTTCTTTTGATGAAATGAAGGCTGATGACTCTATGTCTAAGTTTTTTACAGTTAATGAACTTAAAGAATTAAGTAAAATTGTAGATTTTTTTGAAGACGAAATATGTTTTGAAAAAAATAAATCTAAAGAAGTGTGTTATTTCGATTTTAATAAAAAAATTATAGCAAGTGCACTTTATGGGAATAAAGCATTAGAACTTCAAATAGATTATAAATTACAGCAGAAATTGTGTTCTGAAATTGATCGTCTTTTTTTTAAAGAAATTTGGAATCATAATATATATTTACGAGAAGGAGTGAAATATGCTGATAAAGCCTACAATTTAAATCAATTTGGAAAATATATGCTATTTTTAGAAAGTTTAAAGGAAGAAGATGTTTTATTTAGAGACTTTTATAAGATGTTTAGTCTGTCTAATGAGATTTCTTTTGGAGTAAATGCTTCTGCATTTAATAAATTAGAGATAAAAGAATTTAAAGGAATAAAAAGAAGGTTATTTTTTGCTATATATTATTTAACATTAAATGATAAAATAAATAACCACACAAGAAGATAAAAAGCGTAAAATGAAAATAATAGTACAATTATTTAGAGTTATAGTAGGAGCCTTATTTATTTTTTCAGGCTTTGTAAAATTAGTAGATCCTATTGGTTCTCAATACAAGTTTCAAGAATATTTTTCTGAATCAGTTTTAAATATGGGATTTTTAATTCCGTATGCATTGCCATTTGCAATTGTTTTAATTGTTGCGGAAATACTATTGGGAGTTATGATTTTAATCGGTTACAAACCAAAATTTACAGTTTGGAGTTTGTTAATTATAACCTTAATTTTCTTGTTTTTAACCTGGTATTCTGCTTTTTATAATAAGGTAACAGATTGTGGTTGTTTTGGTGATGCCATTAAACTAACACCTTGGGAAACCTTTTATAAAAACGTAATTCTAATTGTATTAATTATAGTTTTGTTGATAAAAGTAGAATTCATTAAACCAATATTTAAAGGAAAAACCCCTAAATTGATTACCTTTTTATCATTGGCAGCTTTCTTATTTATTGTACAGCATGTATTAACACATTTGCCAATAATAGACTTTAGAGCGTATGCCGTTGGTAAGAATTTACAAGAAGGAATGGAGTATCCTTCAGATGGTTCTATACCGCCAGTGCACGATTTTATGTTAGAAGATACGCAACAAGATTTAGCGCCAATTTTATTGGAAAAGGAAAAAGTGATGTTGGTAATTATGTACAATCTAGATAAATCTGACGCAAAAGGATTCCCTGCAATTAAAGAAGTTTCTAAGAAAGCAATTGAAAAAGGATACACTGTTTACGGCGTTTCTGCATCTTTTTCAGACGATTTAATAATCGCTAAAGAAAAATACAACTTGCCTTTTGAGTTTTTATTCTGTGATGAAACAACTTTAAAAACAATGATTAGAGCAAACCCTGGGGTTATGATTCTAGATAAGGGAACCGTTATGCAAAAGAAAAATTGGATAGACGTAGAAGATCTAGAACTTTAAAATAATAGACAATTTATAATTTCAATTCTTAAGGACTAATTCTTATTGCGTAGATTTTCTATCTCAGTAAGTGTTCGTCCTTTTTCGTTTTTATAAAAGATGTGTTTAGAACTTCCTATAATTTGGGCGGAATAAATACCAGAATGCCCAGAAAATAAGTAAGAAGTGGTACACGCTAAGGCAATAAAAACACCAGATTCTATTCCGAATAATTCAATGCCCATAATTGTACATGCAATTGGTGTATTTGTTGCGCCTGCAAAGACAGCTACAAATCCCATTCCAGCTAATAAAGGCATCGGTAAAGGAATAAACCAGATTAAAATGTTTCCTAGAGTTGCACCAATAAAGAATAAAGGCGTTACTTCTCCTCCTTTAAAACCTGCGCCTAAAGTGAAGGAAGTTAACAATAGTTTTAAGAAAAAATCATAAGAATTTAGATCGATATTAAAAGCATCTACAATGGTGGGTACTCCTAAACCAATATATTTTGTAGTTCCCATAAAGTAGACTGTAGCAGCGATAACAATACCACCAATTACAGGGCGAAGTGGAGGGTAATTAATATATTTCTTAAATAAATTCCCCCAAAAGTGTGTAGATTTTGAAAATAACATGCTCACCAATCCGAAAATAATACCTGCTAATAAAGCCCACAAAACAGTTGTTGGCGTTACTTCTGCAATTGTTGAAATCGTATAATGGGTATGATGAGATATTTGCCAAACGTCACAAAAATAATTTGCAAAAATGGCGGCTAAAAAACTAGGTAAAATAGCATCAAACTTTATTCTTCCAATTACCATTACTTCCAATGCAAAAATAGCACCTGCTAAAGGTGTTCCGAAAACAGAGGAGAAACCTGCACTTATACCTGCTATTAATATAATTTTTCTATCTAAATTAGAAAGTTTGAATATTTTAGTAAATTGATCTGCAATTGCGCCACCAATTTGTACAGCTGTTCCTTCTCTACCTGCAGAACCACCAAATAAATGTGTAAGAATAGTTCCTATAAACACCAAAGGAGCCATTTTTAAAGGAATTACTTTTTTAGGAGAATGGTATTCCTCTAATAACAAATTGTTTCCTTTTACAGCACTTTCGCCATAATAATGATATGATAAACCAATTACTAAACCCGCAATTGGTAGTAAAGCAATAATCCAAATATTTGCTTCTCTATAATTTGTTGCCCATTCTAAAGCCCATAAAAAAACAGCAGACACACTTCCTGTAAAAAGGCCTATTAATAAACAGATGAAAGTCCATTTTAATAGAAAAAGCAAGGAATAGCTTTGTTGGAAAGAAAGAAATATTTTTTTGATTTTATTCATATATTTTATATCCTTTTACGGAAAATAAATTTGTCTGATAAAACAATTAAGGAGTATATAATATGCTTTATTTGGCAAAAATAAACAATTAATAACTAAGAGAATATTTATATGGTAGGTTCATTTTTTTAACAAATATTTTGCTGTTTCATATTTTATTGTAACTTGTTTAAAAATGAATAAAATGAACGAATTTGTTACCTATACATCAGAAGAAAACTACGCAATAATTACAATTAATAACGGAAAGGCAAATGCAATTTCGCATGAAGTTGTAGCGGGTTTAAATGCAAGTTTAGATAAGGCCGAACAAGAAAATAAAGTAGTTGTTTTAACAGGTAAAGCGGGCATTTTTTCTGGAGGATTTGATTTAAAAGTAATGACAAAATCTCCCGAGGCTGCAAAAGAGTTGGTAACAAAAGGGTCTAAACTATCCTTAAGAATGTTATCTTTTCCGCAACCAATTATAGTAGCTTGTTCTGGTCATGCAATTGCAAAAGGGGCATTTTTATTGCTTTCTGCAGATTATAGAATTGGTGTAGAAGGCGATTTTAAAATCGGTTTAAATGAAGTGATTATTGGCATGACAATGCACCATGCAGGAATTGCTATTGCAAAAGCACGTTTGTCTGAAGTATATTTGAATAGAAGTGTAAACAATGCAGAGATTTACAGTTCTAAACAAGCAATTACTGCTGGTTTTCTAGATATTATTGTGCCGGAAGATCATTTGTTGCCAACTGCAATTAAGGTTGCAGAAATGTCTTCTAAATTGAATAAAAAAGCACATGCAGAAACAAAGCTAAGAGTTCGTAAACAGCATTTACAAGATTTAGAAAATGCCATTGAATTAGATTTAAAAGGAGTTATTTCTATCAATTCGTAAGGTTATTTCTATTATTTAAATAGTTATGATAAAAAAACAGACCTCACAGATTTTAAAACCTGTGAGGTCTGTTTTGGTTTAAGTTCAGGTTGCTATTCTGAATGAAAAATGGAGAATAATTTTATAATTAAGCCTTTTATGAAGTTTTTAAATCACTCAAAAAACTCATTACGAAAATAATATTTAGAGATTAAATAAAAATTAGAAATGATAGAAAGTTAGCAAACAATTCTAGCCCTGATTGTAGTGACATCCTTTTTTATTTTTCATAAAAAAGATACAACGAAAAGCAGGAAATAGCTTCTAAAACTAATACTTCTTAAAAACTTTAATTCCGGCTTTAATTTCTACGTCTAAATGATTTTTTCTTGGTGTTAACGGGCAAGAAAATTTGTCGTTATAAGCACAATACGGATTGTAGGTGTTGTTGAAATTTAATTCTATGGTGTTTTCTTTGCTAATATCTGTTAACATAACGTCCATATAACGCCCGCCACCATAAGATTCGTTGGCAGAAGTGTTGTCTGTAAAGGGCAGGAATAGGTAATCTTTGTATTCTTCTTCAATTAAATCATCTTGACTTTGATAAATTGTAAGTTCACGATTTTCTCCTTTTAGGGTAAAGCTTAATTTTCCGTACTCTTTGTACAAGGGTTTCCTATCTGTGGTGGTTGCCATTTTAAAAGTCGGTGCATTTTCTGTTCTAACTAATTTTGCAGTAACGATAAAAGTGGAATCTATAGGAAAGAAATCTAAGCCTTTAAAGTTTTTTAAATCTTTCTTTTCTAAGGGTGATTTTGTAGCGTCTTTATAACTTGCATTTAGTTTTTGTTGGTATGTAGTTTTTCCTATTAAAGCTCTTTTTCCTTGTGAATTGCAAGAAATAAGTATTAATAAAGATAAGAGTAGTATCAGTTTTTTCATATGAAAAGGTTGAGTTTTTAAAATTCAAAAATACAACATTCAATTATTTTAATAAGGTATTCTAATTTTAAAAATAGGGTGAGCTAGTTTCGGTTTTTAACAAAAAAAGCATCAAGAATTAA
This sequence comes from Polaribacter sp. ALD11, assembly GCF_002831685.1. Lineage (NCBI taxonomy): Bacteria > Pseudomonadati > Bacteroidota > Flavobacteriia > Flavobacteriales > Flavobacteriaceae > Polaribacter > Polaribacter sp. ALD11. The sequence goes on from NZ_CP025119.1 coordinate 3,149,478, forward strand.
CTTGATGCTTTTTTATATTTTATAAAAAATGGTTTTATAATTTCATTCTCCAACCATAAGGGTCTTCAGATTTATTTGTCTGAATATCTGTAATTGTTTTCTTTAATAAGGCAGCAAAAGGCTTTTCTAATTCTGGTAAATCGTAATCTTTTTCTTGATAACCAAAACCAGAGATAGGAGAAATTACAGCAGCAGTACCTGTACCAAACATTTCTTTTAAACTACCAGATTGTGCAGCAGCAATAACTTCTGAAACAGAAATTTTTCTTACTTCTACATTAATTTTTAAATCTTCTGCAATCTTAATGATACTTTTACGCGTAATTCCATCTAAAATTCTATCGTTAGTTGGGCTCGTAATTAAGGTATCATTAATTCTGATAAAAATATTCATGGCTCCAGCTTCTTCAATATACTCATGTGTATTGTCATCTGTCCAGATTACTTGATTGTATCCTTTTTCAATAGCTAACTGTGTTGGGTAAAACTGAGCAGCATAATTACCACCAGCTTTTGCAAAACCAACTCCGCCATTTGCAGCACGTGCATATTTTTCTTCAATTAAAACCTTTACTTTACCCGCAAAATAAGCTCCAGAAGGTGCAGTACAAATCATAAATTTATACTCATTTGCAGGAGATGCGTGAAAGCCGTTTCCAGAAGCAAACATAAATGGTCTTATATATAAAGAGCTTCCGTCATTTGTAGGAATCCAAGCGTCATCAACTTTTAATAATTCCTTTAAACCATTCATGAAAATATCTTCAGGAATTTGAGGAATAACCAAACGTTCTGCAGATTTATTTAAACGTTTGCAATTGTCTAAAGGTCTAAACAATAAAGTATTTCTATCTGCATCTTTGTATGCTTTCATTCCTTCGAAAATTGATTGTCCGTAATGAAAAATCTTTGCAGAAGGATCTAAAGAGATAGGAGCAAAAGGCTCAATAATTGGGTCTTGCCATTTTCCGTCTTTATAAGTACATGTAAGCATGTGATCAGAAAAAACACTACCAAAAGGTAGGTTATTAAAGTCTACCGTATCTATTTTAGATTTCTCTATATGTTTGATTTCTATGTTAGAATTCATATTTTTTTTTGATTAATTTTCGTTACAAATGTACATAATTTATTCATTTGATGGAATATAAAAACCACCGTTTTGATGTTAAATTCCTTACATTTGTAAACAAGTTATTAAAAATATAAGATATGAAATTAGCAATTAAATTTTGTGCAATAGCACTATTATTTTTTACAGCATGTAAAGAAGGGAAAAAAGAAAGTACAGAAGTAGCAACTCCTGCGCAAGAATTAGCATATGCTTCTTATGGTGATAAAATATCTGAAGATAAGGCAATGACTTCTGAAGAGATGTTAGCTAAATTTGAAAATATGAATGTAGGTGATACTATTAATGTAAAATTTGCATCAGAAATTAAAGAAGTTTGTACTAAAAAAGGATGTTGGATGAAATTGCCTCTAGCAGAAGAAGCAGAAACAATGGTTCGCTTTAAAGATTATGGTTTTTTTATGCCTTTAGATTCGCAAGGACAAGAAGTAATTGTAGAGGGAAAAGCATTTGTACAAATGACTTCTGTAGAAGAGTTACAACATTATGCAGAAGACGCAGGGAAAAGTAAAGAAGAAATAGCCGAAATTACTTCACCTAAAAAAGAATTTGCTTTTGAAGCAAATGGCGTTTTATTAAAAGTGGAATAAGATTATTGTTACTTAGAGCTTTACCAATATTAAAATGGATGTTAATTTAAGTAGCAAATGAAGTTTCGAAATGAACTAGTAAATTAGTTATTGGTGACCTAAAATTTATAAATGGAAAAAGACGCTGCGAGTTTGAAAAGAGAAATTTTAATTACATCAGACGGTTCTACAACCATTCATTTACCCGATTGGAACGAGCAATACCACTCAAAACATGGTGCGATTCAAGAAGCGTATCATGTTTTTTTACGTGCTGGTTTTGATCAGATTATAGAAAAAAATAAAAATATTTCTATTTTTGAAATTGGTTTTGGTACAGGTTTAAATGCGTTTATCACTTTTTTAGAAGCAGAAAAAAATGCCATTAAAATTAATTATGTTGGTGTAGAAGCGTATCCTATTTCTTCGGAAGAAGTTTTAAAATTGAATTATGTAGAGGAATTAAAAGCCACAAACGAGCAAGTTATTTTCGATGAAATGCATGCGATTTCTTGGGAAGAAAAACAGGCTATCTCAGAGCGGTTTCAACTCACGAAAAGAAAACAATTTTTTCAAAATATTTCAGACAAAAATGCTTTTGACTTAATTTATTTTGATGCGTTTGGAGCCCAAAATCAACCAGAATTATGGACCGAAGACATTTTCTTAAGAATGTATAATGCCATAAAAGAAAACGGAATTTTAGTAACCTATTCGGCAAAAGGGAGTGTTAGAAGAGCAATGCAAACGGTAGGTTTTTCTGTAGAACGAATTCCTGGGCCTCCAGGGAAAAGAGAAATGTTAAGAGCAACTAAAATAAGTAATTAGCAAACAATTCTTGTTAAATAGTATTAGAAAACAATAAAGAAATAAAGATGGAATTCAAAAGAAAATTCGGTAAAAAGAAGCAAACTAAACCTACAAAAGGCATTTTTTTAATACTATTGTTAGTTATTGCTGTTGTACTTTGGTTTAAAATGGAGCCTATTATGAACTCTTTATTTTCAAAATAATTTTCGAAGCAATTTCCAGCTTTCCGTTGTATCTTTTTTTGAGAAAAACAAAAAAAGGATGCCACTTCAATCTGGGCTAAAATAGTTTGTTGGCTTTTAGAAAACCTATTTTTTAAAAGTTCTTCCTTTCCAACTGTATTCAGAAAAAAGGGATTTAAAAACAATAAAAACGCTAAAAAAAGGATATAAAATACTACTAAAAATATACCATTTTAAAAATGATTTTTTGTGATTATAAAAAAACATCGTTGGTATAAATAAAAATAAATCGATTGCTGTTTTTAGTAATAAAGGCAAAAGAATTACCAAGATGTTGTTTGATAAAAACACACTAAGAATTACACTAATATTTATTAGAAAAACCAACAGACCAATTAATTTTACTTTAGTAGATTTAAATTTACTTGTTTTAGAAGCCCAACGAACTCTTTGGTGTATTAAGTTTTTAATTGTCTTTACAGGAAAAGTAGAAACAATTGCATCTTTAGATTTTAAAAACTGAACTCCTTTTTTATCATGTTCAATAAATTTTTCAAAGAGAAAAATATCATCTCCACTTGCAATGTTGTTATTTCCAACAAATCCGTTTAGTTTTAAGAACGTTTCTTTTTTGTAAGCTAAATTTGCACCATTGCATAAAAAAGGAGAATTGATGCCAAAACTACCAATGGTAGTTCCTTGTAAACTCATAAAATCTAATAACTGAAATTGTTCTAAAGAAGTATTATTTACAATATAGTTTACAGGAGCAACAACCATTTTTGGGCTATTTTTTTGAATGAAAGCATCTAAAGTTGAAAGCCATTTTTGTGGTAAAATACAATCTGCGTCTGTAGTAACAATCCAGTTGTTTTTAGCAATAGCAACTGCTGTTGAAATGGCATCTTTTTTTGGCGAGTTTGATGTTCTATTATTACTAATTATACAGATGTCAGTTTGAGTGATTTCGCTATTTTTCGAAATTGTGTCGAGTACTTGTTTCCGTTCTAAGATTTCTCTTCGTTTCTCGTTAGAAATAACAGACTTAAATTTTTTTATGAGTTCAGTAGAACCATCCGAAGAAGCATCATCTACAAAAATAAATGTTACCAATTCTTTAGGATATTCTAAAGCTAGAATAGAATTTAACAAACCAAGTAGGTTTTTTACTTCATTCCTAAACGGAATAATTACAGAAAAACTCGTTTTCGGAATCTTGCTTTCAGGTTTAAATTCATCCATCTTTAGAAACCCAATTGCTAAAGAAATAATTAGAATTGTGTAAGATGAAAATAGAAAAATAAGAATCCAAATCATGTGGTCTGTTTGGGGTTAAAAGTAAGTACAAAATAGCTGCCAATACTTGCAGGAATTACAAAATTTAAAATCCACATAAGTGTTGTAATGCTTAGAATAGTAAATGTATCAACCTTTAAAAAACCGAAAATAAAAAGAGCAACCGTTCCTTTTAAAACAGCATCAAACAAAGATAACATGGGTATGAAAGAACTAATGAGATACAAACTACTAATTGCTGTAACTGCATCGATGTAAGAAATGTTTACATTAAAAATTAGCAATAAAAAATAAAATTGATGGGAGAAAACCAAGTATTTTAAAAAGGATAAATAGGCAATTTTAAAATGTTGTTTCCTGTTCAGTTTTACGGCATAACTTTTAAACAAGTTCTTTTTGGTGAGTAAAGTTTTCCAAAGAAAAAAGAATACTAAAAGAGCTACAAAACCAATAAAAATCCAATTATAAATTTTATTGAAGTTCAAGTCAACATTTTGTTTATTTACAAAATAAAGCAAGCTTAAAACACCAAGAAAGACTGTCGCTAAAAGTTGATACAGATTTCCAATTAAATTTAAACTCAGAATTTGTTTTCGAAAAGGTTTTTCAAAATAGAGCGCTTTTGCACCATATTCGCCAATTCTATTAGGTGTAATTAAAGAAGTTGTTAAAGAAGCCAAACTTTGTATTGCCGCAGATTTTTTACTTATTTTAATGCAGAACGATGCTAGTGTTTCCCATTTTAGAATTTCTAAAAACCAATTTAAAATACTTAAAGCGAGTAAAAAAAACAGATTTTTGATTGAAAAAACATTGTTTTCGATCAGTTTTTGATAAAATGAAGCAAAATTTAATTGACTATTAGTGGTGAGTTTTAGCCATATAAAATATCCGCAACCAAATACAATACTTAGTTTTATGAGCAACCAAAAGAATTGTTTAGATTTGTGTGTTAGCGAATAATTCATTGTTTGCAAAGTAACAAATAATCGTGATTAAGTTAGATGAGAAAAACAAAAACAATCTAAGGTTGTGAAGACAGAAAAAATTATTTTAGGAATTGATCCTGGAACCACAATTATGGGTTTCGGGCTCATAAAAGTGATTGGTAAAAAAATGGAATTCATTCAAATGAATGAATTAATGCTGAAGAAATACGACGATCATTATTTAAAGTTAAAACTAATTTTCGAGAGAACGATCGAGTTGATAGACACCTATAATCCTGACGAAATTGCAATTGAAGCTCCGTTTTTTGGTAAAAATGTACAATCGATGTTAAAGTTAGGTAGGGCACAAGGCGTTGCCATGGCGGCTGGTTTGTCTCGTGAAATACCCATTACAGAATACTTACCAAAGAAAATAAAAATGGCAGTTACAGGAAGCGGAAGTGCAAGTAAAGAGCAAGTTGCTTTGATGTTAAAATCGCTATTAAACTTAAAAACATTGCCTAAAAACTTAGATGCAACAGATGGTTTAGCTGCAGCAGTTTGTCACTTTTATAATTCAGGGAAAGTTGTAGGTGGAAAAAATTATAAAGGTTGGGCGAGTTTTGTGAAACAGAATGAAAAGCGAGTTAAAAAATAATGTCTGGAATATACATTCACATACCATTTTGTAAGCAAGCATGTTTTTATTGCGATTTTCATTTTTCTACTTCATTGAAGAAAAAAGGCGACATGATTTCATCTTTAATTAAAGAAATTGAAATCAGAAAAAACGAATTAGGAAATACAATTATAGAAACTATTTATTTTGGTGGAGGAACACCTTCTGTTTTAAATACTGAAGAAATTCAGGAATTAATAAATGCGGTTTATGCAAATTTTAAAGTTGCAGAAAACCCGGAAATAACCTTAGAAGCAAATCCTGATGATTTATCTGAAGAAAAAATAATAGCACTTTCTAAATCACCAATTAATAGATTAAGTATAGGTGTTCAATCTTTTTTCGAAAAAGATTTAAAGCTAATGAACCGAGCTCATAATTCTGAAGAAGCAAAAAAATCTTTGTCTTTGGCAACGAAGTATTTTAAAAATATTTCTGTAGATTTAATTTATGGAGTTCCTGATTGTACCAATGCAGCATGGCGAGAAAATATACAAACAGCATTAAGTTTTGGCATTCCGCATATTTCTAGCTATGCATTAACGGTAGAGCCAAAAACGGCTTTAGAAACCTTAATAGCGAAAGGGAAAATTAAAAATGTAGATGAAGAAAAGGCACAAGAACAATTCTATATTTTAATTGAAGAATTAGACAAGGCTGGTTTTATACATTATGAACTGTCTAACTTCGGGAAAGAAAATTTCTTTAGCAAAAATAATTCGTCATACTGGTTAGGCAAATCTTATTTAGGAATTGGACCTTCTGCGCATTCTTTCGATGGAAAACAGCGTAGTTGGAATGTGAGAAACAATCCTAAATATATAAAATCGATTAAAGAGAACAAATTGCCTATAGAAAGAGAAATACTTTCTATAACCGACAGATATAATGAATATGTTATGACGGGTTTGCGAACAATTTGGGGAGTTTCATTAGAGAAGATTAAACAAGGTTTTGGTGAAAAATTTATAGTTTATTTAGAAAATCAATCTAAAAAATACATTGAACAAGAATTATTGTTTGTTGAAAATAACATTTTAAAAACTACTAAAAAAGGAAAGTTTTTAGCAGATGGAATTGCATCAGATTTATTTATGTTGAATTAGGTTTAACTCCTTTTTTCTTTCAAATTATTTGAATATAGTTTACTTAAAAACTTATATTTGGATTTATTATTCATAAAACACAGTAACAATTTTAACGCACATGAAAGCAATTATAGAATACAATTCTAGAAAAATAGAAGTAAATATATCCAATCCCATAGATATTTCAATTCCTATAGATGTATCAAAAACAAATGTAAATGCTTGGTATTTAGAAGAGCCAAAAATTTTTCCTGTAGATTTTGATGGCGAAAAAGCAAAGGTTTCAGAAGGTGCTGTGGTAAATTTTAATAACATTCATTTTAATCCTCATTCTCATATTACACATACAGAATGTGTTGGGCATATTACAAAAGAAGTTCATTCTGTAAATCAAAATTTAAAATTTTATATTTTTCTTGCAGAAGTAGTTACAGTTGCACCAGAAAGTAGAGGTGAAGATTTTGTAATTTCAGAAAAACAATTAAAAACAGCTTTAAAGAATAAGAAAAGAGATGCAATTGTAATTAGAACATTGCCAAATTTAAAGGACAAAAAATCGATGCAATACTCGAATACAAATCCGCCTTATTTATTAGAAGAAGCTGCAATTTATTTACGAGAGAAAGGTATAAAACATTTATTGATAGATTTGCCTTCTATAGACAAAGAAAAGGATAATGGTAAGCTATTAGCACACAATGCTTTTTGGAATACTGCAGGAGAAATAAGAATGAATGCTACTATTACAGAATTTATTTATGTGCCAAATGACATAGAAGATGGTGAGTATTTATTAAATTTAATGATTGCGCCTTTCGAAAATGATGCAACGCCAAGTAAACCGGTTTTGTATAAAATTATAAAGTAAATTTTTATAAATTAAGACTCTTTCTTGTTTAAAACTGAAAAGGGTTCATAAACAACTTAAAACCACTTTTTGCGTTTAAAATACCAAACAGAAATAACGGTAACCAATACCATAATTCCTAATAAAATGAAATAACCATATTTTAATTTTAATTCAGGAATATATTCAAAATTCATTCCGTAGATTCCAGCTAAAAAAGTTAACGGAATAAAAATAACAGATAAAATAGTTAAGGTTTTCATTACTTCATTTAAACGATGCCCTTGAATACTGAAAATTAAATTTATTTTGCTTTCTAACTCTTGTAATTCAAAATCGATGTTAGAAATTAAGTTATTAGTTTGCTCTTTTAGTTCACTAAAATATTTTACATCAAAACCGGTAATTTCAATTTTTTCTAGCTTAACAATAGTGTCTTTTAAAGACATCGTTGCTTTCTTAAAATTGAACAACTCTTGCTTTCTTTTTTCTACTAAAGAAGTGAATTCTGGTGTTGGTTTTATATGCGTAGAATTTAGTTTATGAGCACTTAATTCTGCATTTTCTTCATAAGTATCTTGATAATTATCAATAATAGATTCTAATAATAAAAACAGTAAATAATCTGCTCTTTTCTTTCTTACAATGCCTTTATTTCCTTCTAAGCGTTCACGAATCCAATTAAAATAGTCTCCTTTCTTTTCTTGAATAGACCACAAGAAATCCGCAGAAACAATAAAAACCATCTGCTCAGAATCTAATTTCTGACTTTCAGTAATTAAAACACGTGTTGTAATAAATAATAGATTGTCTAGTAAAATTACCTTGTTCGGGTGTTCTTCATCACCTAATAGTTTTATTAAAAAATCGTCTAGCTTATTTTGATAAATTATTTTTTTATATTCATCTTGATATCTAATTCCATAAGTATTTAGCCACTCTATAGTATCTGTGCCTTGAGATAGATTTATTTGAGAAATTGCAGAAAAATCAGTTTTCTCATAAGTTTTGGCAGAATAAGTAATGATAGACGTGTTATCTAGAAATTCATTTTCCATCGTAAAAAATAATTGTAAATTTGATAGTTAAAGATACTTATTAAAATAATAAAAAAGGTGCTTTTAAATTGAAGACTTTATGAATATTGAACAGTTAAGAGATTTTTGTATTGCAAAAAAAGGAGTTACAGAGCATTTCCCTTTCGATGAGGTGACTCTAGTTTTTAAAGTGATGGGGAAAATGTTTGCACTTACAAGTTTGAATAATTGGGAAAAAGGAGAGGAGAAAATTAATTTAAAATGCGACCCTGATAAGGCAGAAGAATTACGAGGCCAATACGAAGGCATTAACCCTGGTTGGCACATGAATAAACGACTTTGGAATACGGTAACTATTAATTCTAGTGATGTTTCAGGTGATTTGGTGAAAGAATTAATAGATCACTCTTACGATTTGGTGGTAAAAGGATTGACAAAAAATACAAAAGGAATTAGACAAAATATTAAAATTAGAAATCAGTAAAATGCTGATTTAAAAGTAATTTAATTAATAGATAAGTCTTTGTTTAATAACTTACAGGATTTTTCAATTCATAATTCAATTAAAAAACGAACATAAGTTTTATTGGTTCTTTTTTTAAATATTTATAAAAGCATTTTTTGTCATATTTACTACATTTACAATATCATTTAAATAATTTTTTTGATTTGCATTTTCTATTTTAAAACCCAATAGATAATGCATTCTTTTTTCTTGAATATTAGAACATTTTTATTGTAAACAAAAGTAGAAGGAGGTTTATATTTAGATATTGAAACGATTTTTAATTTTTATAAAAATAAAATAAGGCGTCCTAATTAAAATGTGTTTTTCATTTTATAATATTATTCTTATTAGTTTTAAGACTCAAGTCCTTTTAATATTTTAAAAAGAAACTTTTAATTTCAGTGAGTTTGTTAAGCTCAAAAAAGATTCTCCAAAAGAAGTTTTTTTTAAAGAAAAACTCAACTTTTTTTGAAGTGTTTTAGTTACTTTTTTAAGTATGAGGTAAATTACTTCCTATAATAAAAATATCATTTTCTGTATGATTAGAAATTTTATCACTAGCCAATGAAGCTCCACCTCTTTTTCAATAAAACTTACTAGAACTTCATGGTGTTGATGTAATTTATCATAAAAAATCATCTCAATGTCTTCTAGATAAACTAATGTGTTATTTTCTGGTTCTATAATTCTAAAAGGTAAAACTCTCATTTATTTAGATCTGTATGATCTCAAAATATCCAATAATATACACTTATTACCTAATAAGGGTGAATTTAGTATTAAAGTTGATTAACTTAATCTTATTTTTAAAAGTTAATTATTTAATGTTTTTTAGAATTGAAAACTAAACATAAAGGTGTTTGTAATTGTATCTGGTTTTCTACTTAATTTACTGCTAAAAACAAGACGAGTCTTCTTGTTTATTCAAAAAAAGTATATATTGGGAGAAAAGATTATTTTATTGCAGAAATTTTAAGAGAAGGAATAGTTAACATTAATTATTGATGTTACTTAGGTTAAGTAAGTAAATTTATTTTCTTAAAATTTACTATCTTTGAGATAATGAATAAAGTAGCTCTTCGAAAACTATATAAGCAAAAACGTAAAGATTTGTCAGTTTTTCAACTTGAAGAATTTCAAGAAAAAATATATGAAAAAATTTTTGAGTTAGATTTTTCTTCAGTAAAAACAATTCATATTTTCCTATCAATAAAAAGATTTTCAGAAATTAATACAGGTCCTATAATAGATTTTTTATTATTAAATAAAAAGGTTATTGTAGTTAGTGTAAGTGATTTTTCTACAAATAAATTAAAGCATTTTTTGTTTGATAATAATACAGTAATTAAAGTAAATTCTTATGGGATTCCAGAGCCTGTGAATGGAATAGAAATAGATGTTAATAAGATAGATATGGTATTTGTTCCTTTATTAATTTCGGATGAAAAAAAATACAGAGTTGGTTACGGAAAAGGTTTTTATGATAGATTTCTTGCTGAATGTAGAACTGATGTAATAACTATTGGGTTAAATTTTTTTCAACCAATTAAAGAGATTGTTGGTTTGAATAAATATGACGTTGCGTTAAGTGAGGTTATATATCCTAACAGTTAGGAAAAGAAAATAGATTTATGGTGTAATTTTTTTTTAATTTATTATTGAAGGAATATTTTTTTTCAGGATGAAAAGTTAAACCTATTATTGTAACCTTCAAGTTGATGCTATCTGTATTTAACCAATTTTATTTTGTTAGTATAATTGGTTTTCTATTAAGATATTACATGTTTGTGGCACAAACAAAAACAGATCAATAGTATTAAATTCAATATAAATAATCTTCACGTTCAATTCTATTTATACATATTTCCCTTGTTTTCTATTCATTTATATAATTGCGAGACAATAATGCTTTCATAATTTTATTTATAATATACAGAAAGTAGTGTTTAAGGAAGACAACTTATTCTTACTTAGTTTAGAGTATGTGTTCTTTAGTCATTGAATACTATGATTTTTAAAATTTTAAGGCATTTTTTTATTATTTACTTCATCTGTTTTTTTTTCTAAAAAGTACTCTCTTTCTAGTATATAAATGTGTTAGTTTTTTTACGTTACGAATACTATATTAAATATTGATTTTAGTTAGGATTAGTTCTTTAATCGAGTCGTTTTGTTGTTTTATTAGTACGAAATAATCAAATACTGATACATTTTTATCAGCTTATCTCATATTTTTTTTTTCTTACAAATATATTTATACTTTTAAACCATTGATAACTATAAATGAAAAAATATGAAAACAAAATTTACATTTTTTTTAACATTTCTATTTCTTGTTTCTGTGCAATTTACAGTTGCACAAGAAAAAAGGATTAAAGGGATTGTTAAAGAAGGATCCGACCCGTTACCAGGTGTTAGTATTCTAATTAAAGGAACCTTAAAAGGTACACAGACAGATTTTAATGGTAATTATGCGATCAAAGCAAATACAGGGGACGTTCTTGTTTTTAGCTACGTAGGTATGGAGGCTAAAGAAGTAACTGTAAATAATTCTAATATAATTGATGTCTTTTTAGAGGGAAGTAACTTATTAGATGAAATTGTTATTACAGCTTTAGGAAAAGTAAGAAAGAAAAAATCTGTGGGTTTTGCACAACAATCTGTAGAAGGGCAAGATCTAGTAAAAACGAATGAGGTTGATATTAATAATTCAATTGCAGGTAAGGTTTCTGGAGTTCAGGCATTGGGTAATTCTGGTGCAACTTTTGATGGTGCTTTGATACGTTTACGAGGTAACTCAAACGTTCTTTACGTAGTAGACGGTGTTAGAGTGCAATCTGCAGGAGATATTAATACTGCGGATATTGAAAGCATCTCTGTTCTTAAGGGAGGGGCGGCGACAGCTTTATATGGTACAGATGCAAGTGGTGGTGTAATAATTGTTACATCTTCAAAGGCAAAACAGGGGCAATCAATAAAGTTGCAATTAAGTACAGAAATGGCAAATGCAACTAACATATTAGAATATCAAAATGAATATGGAGGAGGTTACACCCAAGATTTTATTACTTTACCAAATGGAGAGTTGCGTCCTGACTATGGGGCAGATCAGTCATGGGGGCCAAAATTAGATGGTACCTTAGTAAGACATTGGGATAGTTGGATTGTTGGAGACCCTGAATATGGGAAATTACGTCCGTGGTCGGCAAACCCTAATAATGTAAAAGATTTTTATGAAACTGCAACAGTAAATAAAGCCATACTTACGTTTCAAAGCGGAGGAGAAAACCATCACTTAAGCACAACTATTCGAAATGTAAGTCAAGAAGGTATTTTGCCGAATACTGAAAGAAAAACGACGCAGATTAGTGTAAATGCAGATTATAATGTAACTAAAAAATTAACTTTAGACGCAAATATAAATTATCAAATAAGAAATACCTTAAATAACCCTCAATTAGGATATACTGGTAGTGGTTCATTTTTTAGACCGAACTTATGGTGGCAACGTCAATTAGATATCCATAGATTGAAAGATTACAAACGTAATGGTCAATTTGTTTCGTGGAATTTACAAAGTCCAACAAACCCGACCCCTGCATATTGGGATTCTCCTTATTTTGAATTTTATGAAAATAGAAATGAACAAGACAAAAATGCAATTTTTGGTAAATTAGCCTTAAATTATAAAGTTAATGAGAAGTTAAGTGCAAATCTACAGTATCGTAGAACTTTTAGTCATTTTAATTCTTACAAGATTGGTGCTTTCGGAGGAAGAGGTGGAGCAACAGACCCTCAATTTGAAGAAACTACATCCAGTCGAGCAGAAAACGAAGTTTATGGTACAATGAATTTTAATGATAAGTATGGTGATGAAGGAAAAATTGAGTTTGCTTCTACTGCAGGGTTTCAAATAAAGAATGAAACTTATAATTCTACTTATGCTTCATCTGTTGGAGGGTTAACTGTTCCTGGTTTCTATTCAGTTGAAACTTCGGTTGACAGGCCTACCTACAATGCAACCACCTATAAAGAAGAGTCTAGAGCTGTTTTTGGGAACGTAAATATTGGCTATAATGATATTATCTATTTAGATGCTTCTCTACGTGCAGATTGGAGTTCAACTGCAAACCCTGATAATAACAGACTTATAACTTATGGTGTTTCTTCTAGTTTTATCTTTAGTGAATTATTACAAGACGCGGGGTTTTTAAGTTTTGGTAAATTAAGAGCAGGTATTTCAAGTGCTCCCTCTTTTCCAAATGCTTACCTTATAAATGCAACGTACCAAAGTTCAGGTAATTATAATGGTTCACCATTGTTTTCTATTCCAAGTACTGCTGCAAACCCTTTAATAGCAGGAGCAAGTACAAAAGAGTCTGAGTTTGGACTAGAGATGAAGTTCTTTGATAATAAGATAGCTTTAGATTTAACTTATTATAACACCAAAATAGAAGATTTTCCTCGATTAGATTTATTACCATCTTCAACAGGTAGTTCAACTATTTATAGAAATACAGGAAAAGAAACAAGAAGTGGTTTTGAAGGAAGTTTAAACTTTAAACCTATAAGTACTGAAAACTTTAAATGGGATGTTGGGATTAATTTTGCAACCATTGACTGGAAGGTAAATGAAATAGATGCGAATGATGACCCTAATACACCTTCAACTCGTAGATTAGATAGAACCTGGACATTTAACAATAGTTATGTGGTTTTAAGAGATGTAGAAGGAGAGAGTAAAGGTAATATTTATGGAGTTAAGGCAAAGAGAGATTCGCAAGGTCGTATTATTATAGATCAGTCTGCAGGTGATTGGTCAGAAAATGCAATTGTTAGAGAAGACGATCAGCTGATAGGTAATTTCTTACCAGATTTAACAGGAGGGCTTACCAATACAATCCATTACAAAGATTTTGAATTGTCTGCATCTATTGATTTTCAGGTTGGAGGAGATTATTACTCTCAATCTAAACGTTGGGCAACTGGTTCTGGACACAGTATAGAAACAGTAGGGGTAAATGATAAAGGAAATTCAATTAGAGATGATGTTTCTAATGGTGGTGGTATTCGTTTAGATGGTGTAGATTCTGTTACAGGTGAACCTGTTACAAGGTATTTTGACGCTACGGCATATTTCGATAGGCAATTACCAGCATTTGCAGAAAATTTAGTATATGATGCTAGTTATGTGAAGTTACGTCAATTATCATTATCATACAATTTACCCAAAGAAGTAAGTGAAAAATTGGGTGTAGATAATATACAAACAAGTATTTTTGGAAATAATCTATGGCTTATTTATGCTGCCGATGAAATCGATCCTTCTGAGATTGAGAACGTAAGTGGTTCATCTTTAGGTAGATCTGGTGCAGGTTTTAGATGGGCAGAAGGAGCGCAATTTCCAAGCACTAGAACTTTCGGACTTAATCTTAGTGTAACGTTTTAAAAATTAAAATAATGAAAATAATTAAAAATAGTTTTATAGTAGTACTTATTATATTACTCAATTCATGTTCTAATGTTGATTTTGGTGATACAAATGTTGACCCAAACTCACCAACAAAAGATTTAACAAATGCATTGTTATCTGATGCCTTATTTATTACTGGAAATGTGGCTACAGCGTTAACACCAGGGTACTATGTGCAGCATTATGCAGATATTCAGTACACCGATGGTGAGCGTTATGGAACCGCAGAATTTGGTTATTCTGGTTTTTATACAGGAGTTTTAAATAACTTAGAACGCATCATTTCTTTAAATACAAATGAAGCAACAAAAAGTCAGGTAGCAGTTTTTGGATCTAATTCAAACCAAATTGCTGTAGCAAAATTAGTGAAAGCTTATACCTATCATACAATGACAGATAGGTGGGGGCAAATTCCGTTTACAGAAGCAAATAAACCATTAGAATTTTCTGAGCCTTCATTTGATAGTCAAGAAGTTATTTATGATGGTATTTTTAACTTAATTGACGATGCATTAGCTCAAATAGATAATGGTTCAGGACCAACAGGTGATATCTTACTTGAAGGAAATATGACTCGCTGGAAAGAATTTGGTAATACTTTAAAGGTTATTATGGCATTAAGACTTTCTGATGTTAGTACAGAAATGACTGCTCTTTCAGGAATTTCAGATTATGCAAGAACAAAATTCAATGAAGGAATCACTGGGGCTATTTCATCAGTAGCTAATAATATTGAATTTGCTTACACATCAGATGATAGTACAGACAACCCATGGGAAGATAGATATAACGGTAATAGAGCTCCAGATTATGCTGTAAGTGATGTTCTTGTAGATTTTTTACAGGATTCAAATAGAAATGATCCAAGAATTTCTAAATATGCTGATGAGGTGCCAAATGCACCCGGAACATATGTGGGAATGATTTATGACTTAATTACACCCAATGTAGATAGAGCAGATATATCATACATTACAGGCAATATTGCTAATAATAGTGAAGCTCCTGGATATGTATATACTTATGCACAAATTGCTTTTGCGAAGGCAGAAGCTGTAGAAAAAGGATGGATGACAGGAAGTGCTAAGTCTTTTTATTACGAAGGTATAAAAGCATCAATGGATCAGTGGGGTGTAAGCAACAATGACTACAATAAGTATATTACTGAGACTGCTGTAGTGTGGAATGCTTCAAATAGCATGAAGTTGATTGCAGAACAAAAGTGGGCATCATTATTTATGCAACCTTTTGAAGCATGGGCAGAATGGAGAAGATTAGATCACCCAGTTTTAACTCCACATTCATCTCCTTTAAATGGAACAGTTATTCCTGTAAGAATGGGGTATGCTAGTGGAATTAATGATTCTAATAAAGCAGAGTTAGATAAAGCAATATCTAAACAAGGTCTGCCTAAGTTTGATGATTTAGGAACAAAAGTATTTTGGGATGTAAATTAGAGTAATTATTTGAATTAATTGGAAGAAGTCGTCTAAAATAATTTTAGGCGGCTTTCTTTTTTAAAAAGATTTCCTTTTCCTTTTTTTCTTTGCTTTATAACTTCCTATCTATTTTATCTTTTTCTCGTTCGCCAAGAACAAATTTATTTAGATAAACAATGCCGGCCATAGGATTATTTTCACGACTCTCCATGGCATCTCTAATTTTAAGCATAAATAAACGTGCTGTCTTTTTTCATTGATTCCAAAACGAACTGTGACATAGCTTGTAGAAGTACTTTTTATAATGATTCTCATTTCAAAAACAATAAAAAAAGCTTTTCTGACACTAGAATTTACTTTGTAAAAAACTGATTTTGAGGTAACAGGGTCTTCACGAGAACAGCTATTATAAGTCAGTAAAACAAACCTTTCTTGGTTGTGTTTTTTTATGGTTATACTTAACAAAGCTAAAACCATCTTTCCGTTTAATATTTCTTACAATCACTATTCGTTTTAAACTGATCGAAGAAGTTGAGAAGGTTTTATCCCTTAAAATCACTCATATATAATATTATAATTAATTTAAATAACTATAAGAAAACAACTTGTGTCTCTGATTATACAGATTAAAATATTGCTTTCTTGATTTATAATGAATTTAATTTTAACATTCCTAAATCAGTTTATATTTACAAGAAAAAAATATAAACTGAATAAAAAGAATAGTTTTTTTAAAAATTAATGACTTATAGTTGGTTCAATTGTAAATGAGTATTTGTAGTTCTTATTAGCCTTAATTGTATATTCTTTATGTACGAATCTTCCCCATGAAGTATCGCCTCCAACGCCCATTTGTTTATAATCGATATTCCATTGAACTGTACTTCCAATTTTAATATCTGCGCCATGTTTCTTGGTTACGGGAATCAAACCAGAAGCAGATTTACCAGCATCATTAGAATTAAAATCAAGTTCTTTTATGTCAAATGGCCAAACACTTGTATTAAATAAATGCTGACTTGTAGCTTTTAAATTAATGTCTTTTGATGCTATTTGCACCCAACGAACATCTGTTTTATTTCCTGTTTCTTGTGGACGAGGATAAGCATGAAATTGCTCTTCAACTTTACCCGAATAAATGCCTGTTTTCTGACCAGTTTTTCTGTCCCAATAACTTTCTTCTGGACCTTTTCCATGCCAAGATATATCTGAGAAGTCTTTATTAAGAGTAAGAAACATTCCTAATCTTGGAATATTTGGTAGCTCTTTTTGATTGGCGTTAAAAGAGTAATCTAATGTTAAAGCCCCAGAATTATGTATTGTGAAATACACAATTATGGTTGCTTCATCTTTAGGTAAATGATAGGAAACAGCATATGAAACTTCCTTGTTGTTTAGAATAGGTTTTTTAATCAACTTAGCGATGTAATTGTAACTCGCATCTTGCCAAGTTTTAGCCCATTTATCCATTCCGTTTCCTAAATCATTATCTGTCGGGGGACGCCAAAAGTTTGGTTTAATTGGATGATTTGTAATTTCTTTACCTTCAAAGACCCAAGAAATAATTTCTCCAGAGGTTGAGTTTATTTTTAAAAAAGTTGAATTGTTTGAAATATTAATTTCATTTTCAATGCTTTTTATATTTAAAGCAGTTGCCTTGTTTGTAAAGGTCGGAGCAGCAGTAATTTCTTTATTAAGAATAAATTGATCCCAAGCAACTTCATGCCCTTTAGGAATCATATTAGTTGCTGTTTTTTGAATAAGATTAGCTTCTAAAATAACCTCATTTTCTGGAATAAATGTATTTGGAATTTCAGAAAAATACATTTGTACTTTTGATTGTGGTTTAATATTTAAGGCTACATTTTTAACCAAGATATTTTCCTTTCCATCTATTAAAATTTTTAATAGTAATGTTTTATTAGATAAGTCTGCAAAGAAATTTTTATTTTCTATTTCTAGAACTCCATTTCCTAAGTAGTTGAATTGAACCGGTTCATAGACTTTTTTTACTTCCGATAAATGTGGGTGAGGTTTTCTATACGGATCTACCAAACCATTGTTTAAAAAGTTACCA
The DNA here is from genome assembly GCF_002831685.1 of Polaribacter sp. ALD11. NCBI lineage: Bacteria > Pseudomonadati > Bacteroidota > Flavobacteriia > Flavobacteriales > Flavobacteriaceae > Polaribacter > Polaribacter sp. ALD11. The sequence continues at coordinate 3,167,544 of NZ_CP025119.1, forward strand.
TCCGTTGGTAGATCTGGGTGATAATCGTGTCCGTAAGCTAAGTATGGTTTTCCATTTTTGTCTTTATATTCTAAGCTTTGGTCTACCCAATCCCAAATAAAACCACCTTGTAAATTGTCGTATTCTTCGATGATATTCCAATAATCTTGTAAATTCCCAACAGAATTTCCCATTGCGTGTGCATACTCAATCATAATAGATGGTTTCTCTGAATTTGATTTCCCATGTTTGATTAAATACTCAGGTTTTGGGTACATTGGACAATACAAATCTGTATAATCATCTTTTCCCGCAGGTTCATATTGTACTATTCTGTTGTTATCTTGTGCTTTCAACCACTTATAAGTAGTTTTAAAAACAGTGCCTTTACCTGCCTCATTTCCTAAAGACCAAGAATATATTGAAGCATGATTTCTATCTCTATAATACATTCTTTTTGTACGCATTAAGTGCGCAGGCAACCAACTCATTTCATTTCCTATTTGAGTTTTCTCATCAATTGCCAAAGGATGACTTTCTATATTCGCTTCATCTACTACATACAAACCATAGTTATCGCATAAATCTAACCAATAAGGATCATTGGGGTAATGAGAGGAACGAACAGCATTAATGTTATGTTGTTTCATCAATTTAATATCTTTTTCCATAGATGCCTTAGAAACTACATGACCAGTAAAAGGATCTGTTTCGTGTCTGTTTACACCTTTTATATAAATTGGTTTTCCGTTAATTAATACTTGGGCATCTTTAATTTCTACACGTTTAAAGCCTACCTTTTTATATATAAACTGATTATCACCTAAAGAAACATATAAATTATATAAGTTAGGTGTTTCTGCAGACCAAGATTTTACATTCTCAATGTTTTTATCAATTTTGAAGTCTAGCGTAGAATTTGCAGAAACTATAACCGTTTTTGCTTCTTTAAATTCATCATTTAAAGAAATTGTAATTTCTTTTGTAACTTCTTTATCGGTATCATTTGTAATTGAGAAAATACCATTAAAAATTCCGTTTTTATAAGAAGTATCTAACGTTGTTTTTGCATGATAATCTGAAAGATATACTTTAGGTCTAGTATATAGGTAAACTTCACGTTCAATTCCGCTCATTCGTAACATGTCTTGACTTTCTAAATAACTTGCGTCAGACCATCTAAATAATTGTAAAGAGATTAAGTTTTTCCCTTCTTTTAATTGTTTTGAAATATTAAATTCTGCTGGCGTTTTACTTCCTTGTGAATAGCCAGTGTACTTGCCATTAACATAAACATACATTGCAGATTTTGCTCCAGCGAAATGAAGGATAACATCTTCAGACAAGAATTCTTTATTTAAAGTGATTTCTTTTCTATAAGTTCCTACAGGATTGTAATCTGTTGGCGCACTTGGCCATTTTGTTGTAAACGGGTAACGTTCATCTAAATAAATAGGATGACCATATCCTTCTACTTCCCAATTTGCAGGAACAGGAATTGTTTTCCAGTCAGTATCATCAAATGTTGTGTTTTGAAAAGTTGTAGGACGTTTTTTAGGATCTTTTACCCAATTGAATTTCCAGTCTCCATTCAAACTTAAAAAACGGTTTGAATTTTCTTTTGAGTTAATTTCCGAATTTTCAAAAGTGAAATATGTAGCTCTAGGGGCTAACTTATTTTCTTCAAATATTTGATGATTAAAGTGATTTTTTTGAGCTGATACAGCTTCTAAACGTTTTTTATTACAGCTAAAAATAAGGCAAAATAATAGGGTGTATAGTAGTTTTAATTTCATATTATTTATTTTGTAGTTTCATAAAATCTTCCTTTAGTATTTTTCTTAGATAAAACAGCACTTCTTTTGCATTTTCTCTTGTAAATACAATTGGAGGTTTAATTTTTAAAACATTGTAATCGATACCATCTGTACTCATTAAAATACCATGATCTTTCATTCTGTTTGCTAAATAATCGGTTTGTTTGGCTAGGGGATTTAAATCTGCATCCACCAATTCAATTCCTAAAAACAACCCTTGTCCGCGAACATCACCAATAATTGGAAATTCTTTAGAAAGTTTATTTAATTCAGCTTTAAAAAATTCGCCAACTTCTAACGCATTTTCTTGTAGTTTTTCGTTTTTTACAGTTCTTAGAACCTCAGTAGCAATAGCACAAGAAACAGGGTTTCCGCCAAAGGTGTTAAAATATTCCATTCCGTTAGCAAACGCATCAGCTACTTTTTGTGTGCAAGCTACTGCGGCAATAGGATGTCCATTTCCTAAAGGTTTACCGATAGTAACAATATCTGGAATTACGTTATGTAATTGGAAACCCCAAAAAGTTTTACCCATTCTACCACAACCTGTTTGCACTTCATCTGAAATACAAATCCCGCCAGCTTCTCTAATTTTATTATATACTTCTGTTAAAAAACCTTCTGGTAATTCTACCTGACCACCACAACTTATGATGGGTTCGATAATAAAACCACCAATATTTCTACCTTTTTGTTTGATATTGTCAATACACTTTACAACTTCTTCTACGTATTTAGATGCCGCATTTTTACCTCTATACTTTCCTCTAAAAGCATCTGGTAAAGGGAATATTTGTGTGTGTTCTGGTGCTCCATTTCCGCCTTTTCCATCAAATTTATAAGAAGAAATATCAATACACATATTTGCATTTCCATGATAACCAACCTCACTAGCAATCATATCTTTTTCTCCCGTAACGGCTTTTACCATTCTTATAGCCAGTTCATTTGCCTCACTTCCAGAATTCACAAAATGCAAAACATTTAATTCTGGGGGTAACGTTTCAATTAATTCTTTTGCTAATGCATTAATATTCTCGTGTAAATACCTTGAGTTGGTATTAATTAATGCCATTTGTTCTTGACCTGCTTTTACAACATTGTAATGTTCATGACCAACATGTGCAACATTATTTACAGTGTCTAAATATTTTTTTCCGAATTGATCTATTAAATATTGACCAGCTCCACGAACCATTTTAATTGGAGTATTATATTGAAGGCTTAGACTTTTACCTAAGTGTTGTTTTCTATACTTAATGATTTCATCATTAGAAATAGCCGTGTTTTCATGTAAGGCATCTGATTTGAAAAGTAAGTTAGGGTCTGGACAAACACTTTTCCAAACATCAATCTGATTTAAATAAGCAACACCAGGGAAATCTACTTTAGAATCAAATAAAGATAACAGTATTTGAAAGTGTAAATGCGGTGCCCAATTTCCGTTTTCAGGATAATTTGCCAATTCAGTAATTTTTTCCCCCTTTAAAACCTTGTCGCCAATTGTATGTTTTAAAGTACTTTCTATTGTGTTATGCCCATATAAAGTATAAAATTCAAAAGCTGATGTTTTGTGTTTTAAAACCACCAAACCACCATATTCTTTTTCTCCAGCATCATTTACAGCAATCACTATTTCTCCATCAAAAAGTGCGTGAACTGGTGTGAGTTTTGGTAACCAAAAATCTAAACCTAAATGAATACTTCTACTTTCCTTACCATAATTTCCAATTTTATCATATGTGCTAGAAGTGTACAAAGCTCTTGGTTCTAAATAACCACCTGCTAAAATTTTAGTTGGAATTTCTTTTTGTAATTGATCAATTTTAAACTGAAATAAATCTAAATTATTAAAATTTTCTTGATGCCCAATCCATTTGCTAGAAACACTTAAATCTAAATGATGCACTTCATTTTTATTGATAGTAGGAAATAAATCAGAAAGTAGAAAATTGTTCTCTAGAGTCCATTTTTTGAATATTTCTTCATTAGGATGTGCAACAAAACCACAAGCAGCTCTAAAAGAATACTCAGCAAAATCAGGATGAATACTTCTCCATTTCTTTAAGACTTCCCAAGCAGATTTTTCACTAATTAATAAATATTCATTATTTGGCTCTTCAATTTTGTTAATAGCAGATTTTGTAACAGAAATAACTAGTCGCATTGCTATTGCGTTGTACAAATGTTTTAGCTCATTTTCTTGTAAAGGAAAAGTAGAATGATATCCTTTTATTATATCTAATGAAGCAGCCAGCGCATCATTATGATTCATAACTGCATAGGCACAAGTAATTGCTAAATCATTAATTATTTGTGTATCAATTGCGTCTCCATAATCAATAGCAGCTTTTACTTTAGGGTTGGTGAGCTCTTCTGAGACAATTACATTATTGTCATTTGCATCATTATGAACTACAGATTTTCTTAATGCACTATACGCTAGTTTTTTAGCTTCAAACTGTTTTTGAAAATAGGTGATAACCTCCTTATCTTCACCAGAAAAAAGTTGAATGTGTTTTTTTGTCCATAAAGATTGTGCAACATCCCAAGCAAATTCTCTTGTTGCTTTTTTATGTTTAAACCCTTGTAAAGCTGTGGTTAATAAACCACATTGCTTTCCTAAACTAAAGCGTAAACTGTCTAACTGTGGGTTTACAGAGCTCCAAACTCTCCCAGAAATCCAAGTTAATAAACGAACTTTTCTTTCGTTTCCAAAAGCATCTTTAATTGTAGAAATTGATGCACCATCTCTATCTTTAATTACTTTAGGAGCAATTAAATGTTCATTATTTGAATCAATATATTGTAATAGTTTTTGTTGAAAATCTAGATAATCAATATCTTCATTCGGACGAGATATTTTTAAAATAAACCCTTCAGAATTTTCAACTTTAATTCTAAAATTAAAATCAATTTCACCAGGAAGTTTAGAAGCTTTCCCTTTAAGATTATAAAGGCTAAAAATAATTTCCTCTGCTTGTTGTGTTTCTATATTTATTTGATTGTAATTCATTTAATTTTTTTGTAATAACATAATTATATGAGCTGCACTCCAACTAAAATTTTCAGCATTCAATCCTTTACCAGTTAAAGGATGATAATTTTCTCTAATAGATTTTCCTTTGCCTAAAATACCTTCAGCCCCTTTTAAGATTTGAATAGTTGCTTTATTAGCGGCTTCATTAAAACCATAATTGCGTAAACTTTCTACACCAAAATACGCTTGATCTAACCAATTTGGTCCACGCCAATACCCGTTTAAAGGATTAAATTTTTCGTGATCTGCACTCATTGTTTGAAACGGAACTTTTGTATAGAATTTGGTAGGGTTCATCATTTTATTTTTTACTGCTTCCGCTTGTTCTTGGGTTGCAGCATTTGCCCAAAGTGCTGTCCAACCTTCACTACCTTCTCCTTTAATAAAAGTTTTCCCATCTAAAGAGGTGTCGTAAAACCAACCATCATTCACGTCATAAAACTGTGTTTGAATTTTAGCTTTTAAAATATCAGCTTCTTTTGTTAATTTTTCAGCATCTTCATTTTTTTCTAAAACAGTAGCTAGTTTTGCTAAAAATATTTTTTCGGCATACAGATACGCATTTAAATCTACAGATTCTTGATCTAAAGAATATGCACCTTCGCTATTTTTTAAAATCTTAGAATCATCAAAACGAATAGCATTGTCCATTCCACTTTCCCATTTTGCTGCAATTAAAGTACCGTCTGTAGAGCCATATTCACACAAACCATCTTTGTCGTGGTCTCTTTTTTTGTACCAAAATTCATGATATAATTTTAATTTAGGATACATATATTTAACAAACTCAATATCTGTATCTTTTTCATAAATTTTAGCAACTGCCCAAACAGATAAAGGTGGTTTTGTATCTCTATAATTGTGTTTTTCAATTAAAGTATCTCTGTATACACAATCTACAACAAAACCGTCTTCGTTTTGAAACTCGAACATTAATTTCATTTGTTTCTTTGCTAAATTTGTATTGTGAAAAGACAACCCAACAGCATGTTTCCAAGAATCCCAAGACCAAAAACCGTTAAACCATTTATAATGATAACTAGGAAACAAACCTTCTTGTTTTACTTCACCAGCAGCAATTCTCCAATTATTCTGTAAAGTTAAATGTGCTTTTGTTAAAACTTCGGCATAAATATCTTCAGAGAATTGTTCTTTTCTGTTTTCAATTAACGATTCTAATTCTTTGTTTTTTTCTGCTTTTCGTTTTTCTAGTATAGTTTGAAAATTTGAATCTTGAAGCGACTTTAACTCATCAGTCCATGAATACTCTTTAAAAATAAAAGTTTGTGAAATGGTAAATTCAGTTGTTTCGTTTGGTTTTAATAGAATTGAAACTTTATTAGAGTTGTAAGTACTGTCTGTAGATTTTAGTTGAACCTTTTTTGGGAAAATAATATGACCAACAGCATCTGTTTTAGAAGATGCAATAGTTAATTGATTCTTGTTTGTTGAAAGAGACAATCCATCAGCCGTTAAAAGTTCGTTTTCAAAATGATAACTTATATTTTGGCTAGATTTACTATTATTTTTTAAGGTTGATTTAATGATTGCTGTATGACCAGAAGAAAAAACCAGTTCTTGTTTTAACTCTAAATTGTCTGATAAAAAAGTTTGTTCTAAATGACTATTATAACTATTTGTAGTGTGAGTTTTCCAGTTATTATCTTCAATTACTAAATTAGTTAATGAAGCACTGCTCCAAATTCCGTTTTGTTGGGTCATTAAAAAAGGACCAGAAAAGCCTGTTATTTCAGAAATAGAATCAGGAAAACTATAACCAAACCAAGCACCTTGGTCTGAAAACATCAATCCAGATTTATCAAATTTGTTTTTAGGGGTAATCTGATAATTTAAAATGTTCTTACTAAAATTTAAATAATCTTTTTGTTGTATTTTGTTTGTTTTGTTTGATTTGGTACAGCAGAAGAAAAATACTAATAAAAACAAAGCGATATATGTAGAGCGTTTATTCATCATTTTTGCAAGATATTTTATTTTGAATGATTACAATCAATTTTAAGGAAAACTCAAAAAATTGAATTTTAATATTTAATTATAAAAGCAAATTTCGATTTTATTTATCAAAATTGAATAAAATTAACCTTTACACTACCTTACACTTTATGTGAAATTGCATTTATTTGTTTGAATTTGTATTATGTTTGGATAATAGAAAGATATTGATGTTTTTTTTAGTAGATATTAAGAAATAATTAAATTTTAGATATGAAAAAAAGGTTTTTAATACTCCTCTTAATAAGTTGTAGCGTGTATTCTCAAAAAAACATCTGGGATGAAAACCCTTATGATTCGCAGTTAGAATTAGATAGCTTATTAACTGTTCTTCCAAAAGCGATAAAGAAAGAAAGGATTCCTTTATTAAACAGAATTGCTGAAATTTATTGGATAGTAAACCCAGATAGAACAATAGAGTATGCAACAGAAGCCTTACAACTGTCTTTAGAGTTTGGTGATAAAAATCAAGAAGGATATGCACTGATTAACTTGTGCCAAGGATACTTGTTTAATAATATTTATGATAAAGCACTAAAGCTTGGGTTGCAATCTCTAGAAGTAAGAAAAGAGATTGGAGATGACTATGACTTAGCATTTACATATCGAACTTTAGGGTGGCTTTATTATGATATAGGCTATTATAATAAGGCGTTAGAATACCATGTTAAAACGCTTAAAATACACGAAAAGATAAAGGATATTCAACGTATCGCTTATAGTTACAACAGTATCGGACTCATTCATGATAAGAAAGAAGATTATTATTTAGCCTTGTCTTTTTTTAAGAAATCTTTATTATTAAAAAAAGAACTTAATAATAAAGGTAGAATTGCAGAAACTATGAAAAATATAGGGGTTTGTTATTCTAAAATAAATGAGCTTGAGTTGTCTAGAGAGTTCTTAGAATCTTCTTTGAAAATTTCAGAAGAGATTAATGATAATCAAATTAAAGTTGAAGTTTTAAATGAACTAGCTAAAGTTTATTTAAAACTTGGTGATTTTAATAAATGTGCCCAATTTCTAACAAAATCTCGATTAATTATAATGGAGTTTGTTGAAAATAAAGAATGGATTATTGATAATGATAAAGAATGGTCTAACTATTATTTAGCAATAGGAGATTATAAAAAAGCATTGAGAAGTTATAAGAAATATGAAATGGGGAAGGCTGAAATATTCTCGAATAATAAAAGTGAAAAATTGACAGAAATGCGAATTCTGTATGAAGCAGAACGAAGTGAATCTGAAATAAAGCTCTTACAGCAACAGCGAAATTTAGAGGCTCAAAAAAAGAAGTACTTATTATATGGTTTTGTGTTATTAATGGTAATAGGGGTTCTCATTGTTTTATCTCTAAGAAATAATATTAAAAAGAAGAAAGCTATTTATACGCAAAGCTCTAAGCTTTCTAAAGAGAAGTTGAAAACACAATCTCTTTTAAGAGAAAACCTTGAGCATAAATTAGATTTTAGAATGAAAGAGCTAACAAATTTGGCATTGTTTATTTCACAAAGATCATCTATATATAAAGATCTTACTACATCGTTTAAAAGTTTAAATTTCACAAGTGTAGATCAGTTAAAAAAAGACATTAATTCACTTATAAAAGAATATACATTTAAATTTGATTTTAATGAAGATATACAGAAATTTCATACAAATGTAGAAACTCTTCAAAGCGATTTCTTATTTAAAATTAAAGAGAAATACCCAAAACTTACAGAGAAGGAAATACAATTATCTGTTCAGGTGAAGCTTAAGCTTAGTTCTAAAGAAATTGCAAATCTTAATAATATTTCTTTAAACTCTGTAGAGATTGGTAGACATCGTTTGAGGAAAAAATTAAATTTAGAGAAAAAAGAAAACCTATTGGAATTTTTACAGAAAATCTAAACTATTAGGTAAAATAGCCTTTATATATAAGTTTTTATTGTTTTGTAAAGGTTAAGTAAAGGTTGTTTTTTGGGGAGGTGTTGTTAATTTTACAATATTTGGATTATAAAATAATTCAATTATGAAGCAAATACAAATTAACTTTAATTACTTATTTCGAGCAAAGCATGTAATGTTGCTTGCGTTTCTTTTTTTAGGAATGTTTAATACTTTCGGACAAACCATAATTGTAAAAGGAACAGTCTCCGACAAAAGCAATAATCCAATTCCGGGAGTTGCAATTACAACGAAAGGAAATGCTACAAAAGGAACAGAAACTGATTTTAATGGAAACTTTTCTATTACAAACGTAAAATCAGGAACAAGTTTAGTTTTTAGTTATTTAGGTTATAAAAGCAAAGAAGTTGTTGTAAATAATCAAACGGTTATTAATGTTGTTTTAGAAGAAGACAGCCAGAGTTTAGATGAAATTGTAGTTGTTGGTTATGGTACTCAAAAGAGAAGTGACGTAACGGGAGCTGTTGGGCAAGTGAAGGCAGAGGAATTAAATAAGGTTGCTGTTTCAGATGCTACTGAGGCTTTACAAGGTAGAGTTGCTGGGGTAACAGTAGTAAAGTCTTCTGGTTCACCAGGTTCTGGTGTAGATATTAAAATTAGAGGTGTAGGTACAAATGGAAATAACCAGCCATTATACATCGTAGATGGTGTACAAGCTAGCTCGTACTTTATAGATCCGAATAACATTGAATCTATAGAGATTTTAAAAGATGTTTCATCTGCAGCAATTTATGGTACAAGGGCAGCTAATGGAGTTGTAATCATTACTACAAAAAAAGGGAAATCAGGTGCGCCAAAAGTAGAGTTTGATTCTTATGTTAGTTTTAATAGTATAAGAAAATCATACAATTTACTTGATGCAGAAGGGTATAAAAGTGTTCATAAACAAATGTTTGAGAATGCAGGAAGTGCTTTACCATCGTTTGTAACTGCGCCAACTGCAGCAAATACAAATTGGTTAGATCAAATTTTGAATGATGCCGTTCAAACAAACTATAGTATTCGAGTAAGTGGAGCGTCAGACAATGTTAACTATAGTTTAGCTGCAAATAAAGTTTCTGAAGAAGGTATTGTGCTAGGGTCAGATTTTGGTAAAAAATCATTGAATCTAAACTTAGGTTTTACGAAAGGTAAGTTTTCTTTAAATGGAGGTGTAACTTATGCTGAAACGAATAGAGAAGGATATAAGTTTTCTTTAAGAGATGCATATCATATTTCTCCCTTAATTCCAATTTACGATACAAATAATACAAGTGGTTATGGGTATGCTACAGATGCATCGATACCAGACCAAGCAAACCCTTTAGCTATAAATAATTTTGTAGAAGGAACTACCAAATTGCAATACAACTTATTTAATGTATCAATGGGCTACGAGCTTTTAGATGGTTTAAACGCTAAGTTAAATGTATCTCAGGCAACTACTAATAATTACTCTTTCGGTTTTTCAAAGCGTTTTCAAGCACAGAGAATTGTAGAAAGTACACATGAGTTTGGTCAAGTAACAGAGTATAATTCTCAATTTAAAAGAACTCAAACGGAAGCTTTGTTAACATACAAGAAAGAAATTGGAAACCATGCTTTCGACATCTTGTTAGGGTATTCTAAAATTTACGAACCTTTCAGAGAAACAAATGCTGTCGCAGATGGGTATAAAACTGTAGAAGGAAACCAAGTATTAGCAGATTTAATTGATCCTAATTTTAAAACTATAAATGCATTCGGAGACGGAACAAGAACGTCTACAGGAACAAATGCAGAATATGCCTTGGCATCACAATTTGCAAGAGTAAATTATTCTTTTAAAGACAGATATTTATTTCAAGCAAGTGTTCGTAGAGATGGTAGTTCTAAATTTGGTTCAAATAAAAGATACGGAACTTTTCCTGCATTTGCTTTAGGTTGGAAAGTAACAGAAGAAGGTTTTATGAAAGATCAAGATATTTTTAGTTCTTTGAAATTGCGTTTTTCATGGGGGCAAGCAGGTAACGATTCGAGTTTAAATTATTATGGCTATTCTCCGTTAATAGAAGTAGGTAAAGATTATAATAATGGAGGTTATGTTTTTGGAGGTACACCAACAAGAGGTGCTATTTCTAGAGATTTAAACAACCCTAACTTAAGATGGGAGACAAATACCTCATCCAATTTAGGAATAGATTTTACAGTATTAGATAGAAGGTTAAGTGGTTCTGCAAATTATTACTCTAGTCTTACTTCAGATTTGTTATTTAGAAGACAAGTAGCACCTTCAGCTGGTATTAATAATCCAATAGTAAATATTGGAGAGTTTAGAAATAGCGGAATAGAATTAGAGTTAGGGTATTCAGATTCTGTAAATGAATTTAAATATAAGGTAAACGCAGCATTTTCAACTACAAAAAATGAAGTAACAAGTTTATCAAATGCAGACCAAGAGGTTTCTGGAGTCGGTTTAAAATATGGTTCAGATCATTATGTAAATAGTACTAGAATTGGTTATGAAGCAGGTGCTTTCTTTTTAACAGAAGCAGCTGGTATTTTTCAAAGTCAAGCAGAAATTACAACACATGATCCTACAGGAACTCTACAACCAGGAGCAAAACCAGGAGATATTCGTTTTGTAGATCAAAACAACGATGGTGCCTTAGATTCAGATGATTTAATTTATGCAGGTACAGGTTTACCAAAATATGAATACAGTTTAAATTTTAATTTTGAATATAAAGGATTTGATACTACTGTGTTTTTACAAGGAGTTGGAGGTAATGAAATTTATGATGGTAATGCTTTTGAAATGCAAGGAATCGATGCTCCAAGAAACTTTACTTCTAATGTTTTAAATGCTTGGACACCTACTAATACAGACACAAATATTCCAAGAGCTGTTTTGGGAGATCCAAATCAGAATAATAGAGCTTCTACTCGTTTTTTACATGATGGAGGGTATTTAAGAGTAAAAACAATTCAATTAGGGTATACTTTATCTGATGAAGTTTTAGAAAAACTAAAGGTAGATAATTTAAGAATCTATGTAACAGGGCAGAATCTATTTACTGCAACAAGTTATAATGGGCTTGATCCTGAAGTTGGAGGAAGTGTATTAAGTCAAGGAATTGATAGAACATTATATCCAAAATACAAATCTGTAATTGTAGGATTACAACTTAAATTTTAAAATATTTTAAAGATGAAAAACATACTTAAATATATAGCAATCATTTTAATAGCATTAAACATCGTTTCTTGTGATGAAGATGATTTTTTAACAAGAGAATCAACAGATCAATTATCATCCAATTTGTTTTGGCGAGACGCTGCAGATGCAAAAGCAGCCTTAACAACTGCGTACTCAGAATTAGAAGCAAGACAAAATTTTTGGGATGGATGGCAAGAAGGACGCTCAGTAGTCGAGTGGTATCGTTCAGATTACATGCTACCAGGAGTAGATGGAAATAATTATGCACATTGGATGTCTATGTTTAACGGAACATATACAGACGGACATACATTTATAAATCTATTATGGAGATTAAATTACAGAGGTTTAAATTATGCAAACCAAGTAATTACAAATGTAGCTTTAATGGATGGAGCAACTATTACAGAAACTGAAAGAAAACACTTTATAGCAGAAGCAACTTTTTTAAGAGCGTACTATCATTTTAAATTATTAACACTCTATAAGCAAATTGTTGTAAGAAAAGGTGTTGTTGAAGAAGCTAATTTAGATAAAGCTTTGTCTACAAGAGTAGAAACATGGGCAGTTATTCTTCAAGATTTTAAAGACGCAGCGGCTAATTTGCCAGTTTCTTACGGGTCTTCTGATATTGGTAGGGCGACTAAAGGAGCTGCATTAGCTTATTTAGGGAAAGCATATTTGCATAAAGCAGGAGATGTTGAGTCTTCAGAATCTGATGATTATAAGAATGCTGCAGATGCATTAGATGCGGTAATGAAATTAACTGCATATAGTTTAGAAGGAAACTATGGAAGCATGTTTGATGGAACGAATCAAAACTCATCAGAATCTATTTTCGAAATACAAATTAATTCGCCGTCTGCAGATGCTTATAATAGAACCAATTTACATAAGTTTATTGGAGACCCAATGTATGATGGTTGGGGAGGTATTGCTGCTACTCAGGCTTTATTAACAGAAATGCAATCTGAAGGGAAAACTTCTACAAATGGTGGTTATGACGAAAGGTTATACGCATCTTTATATTACAAGGGAGATTATTATAATGACAACCCAAACATGCAAGGTTATACTTGGGACTTTTTATCTAACCAGCAGTATGGAAGTGTAGATGCAGTAGACACTAAAGTTTTTCTTAGAAAGTTTATACCTAAAAGTACTTGGGGTGTTTATAATGACGACTTAAATGTGCCATTAATGCGTTATGCAGATGTACTGTTAATGAGGGCAGAAGCTTTAAATGAAAATGCTAATACTGCAGAAGCAATTACATTAATTAATCTTGTTAGAACAATGCATGGTAAAATGCCAGCAATTACTGCGGTATCAAAAGCAGATGTAAAAACTCAAATTATTCATGAAAGAACTATGGAGTTTCAATTAGAATCTTCAAGATTTTTCGATTTACGTAGATGGGGAATGTTAGATGCAGCTATGAATGCTGCCGGAAGATCTCTTAATTCAGCAAACCATGCGTATTTACCAGTTCCATTAACAGAGGTAAAGAACAATTCAGAAGTTAACTAAAAGAATATTATTTTTTCTTCTATTAATATTTTTATTTGAATGTAGAAAAGGGCTTTCAATTATGATTGCCCTTTTTTTAATGAGTTATTTAAAGAGAATTTAAGACTGTTAGATTAAGCTAAATTCATTTTTATTAAATCTATTTGAATTGATATTAATTTGAAGAGGCAACGCTCTAAGTAGTTGCTTAAGATAAATTACACTATTTTTTTTTAAAGGATGAAGATATTTGCTTGAATGAGAAGATGTTTAAGTAAAAAAAAAGATTTAAGAATCAAAAATCATAAAATGAAAAAAGTTTTAATATTGGGAGCAGGAATGGTCGTGAAACCAATAGCACATTATTTGTTAAATAATAATATCGAAGTTACTATTGCAAGTCGCACAAAAGAGAAAGCTGAAAAAGTTTTAGAGGGGTATTCAAATGGTAAAGCAATTCGTTGGACAGTTGATGAATTAGATCAATTAGATGATCTTATAAAAATGCATGATTTAACGGTTAGTTTATTGCCATACACGCATCACGTAACCGTAGCTAAAAAATGTATTCAATTCAAAAAAAATATGTTAACAACATCGTATGTTTCAGAAGAAATGAAGGCATTGGATGCGCAAGCGAAGGCAGCTAATGTTATTATTGTAAATGAAATTGGTGTAGATCCAGGTTTTGATCACATGACGGCAATGGAAATTATTGATAGAGTTCATGATGAAGGAGGAAAAGTAGATGAGTTTTATTCATTGTGCGGGGCTTTGTGTGCTCCAGAGGCATCTAATAATCCTTTTCGTTATAAATTTTCTTGGTCACCAAAAGGAGTTGTAATGGCAAGTAATAATGACGCTACCTACCTTAAAAATAACGAAGTAATTGAAGTGCCAACAGAGAATTTATTTAAAAATCCTCTAAAAATTGACTTCCCAGAAGTAGAGCTAATGGAGGTTTATCCGAATAGAAATTCATTACCATACATAGATATTTATAATATTCCCGAAGTAAAAACAATGTATAGAGGAACCTTTAGATATAATGGTTGGTGCGATTCTTTAGATTTATTAAAAAATTTAAAGTTAACAGCATATAATGTTATAAAGGTAAAAGGGAAATCAGTGGCAAAAATTGTGGCTGAAATAAATAATTTAGATGTTAATAATTTAAAAGAGGAGATAAAAAATAAATTTAATATTAATGATAATCATTTAGGGTTAAAAGCTATTGAATGGTTGGGTGTATTAGATTCGAATAGAATTATAACCCAAGAAAATAGTTCTACATTTGATATTATTTCTGATTTAATGATAGAAAAAATGATGATGGACGCGTCGGAAAGGGATATGGTAATTATGCAGCATATTTTTAATATATCGAAGAAAAATGGAGAAAAGGAAACCATTACTTCTAGAATGATAGATTATGGAAATAATAAATATACTTCAATAGCTAAAACAGTAGCGCTACCAGCAGCAATGGCAGTTAAGCTAATATTAGATGGTGTAATTGTTGGTAATGGAGTTCAAATTCCAATTAAAAAATCAATCTATGCTCCAATTCTTGGGTTACTTAAAAAAGAAGGAATCTGTATGATAGAAACAAGGGAGGAGCTTATCTAGATAATTTGGCGACAGAATTTATTCTCTTATAATGTTTAAAAAGGCTTCTATTTGTTTCAAGTCAAGTGCCTATTCATATAATCTTTTCTTTGTAGATTTGTGGTAAATAATTTCAAGGATGATTGTACAAGGAAATATTGTTGATATACAAAATAAACGAATTTTTAAAGGAGAAGTCGAGGTTAAAAACGGCAAAATTTTAGAAATTATAGAAGCAGATCACAAGCAAGAAAACTTTATTTTACCTGGTTTTATCGATGCACATATTCACATAGAAAGCTCTATGTTGGTACCTTCAGAATTTGCAAAAATTGCCGTTATTCATGGTACTGTTGCAACGGTTTCAGACCCACATGAAATTGCCAATGTTTTAGGTGTAAAAGGAGTCGATTTTATGATTGAAAACGGAAAGAAAGTTCCGTTAAAGTTTAATTTTGGTGCTCCGAGTTGTGTTCCAGCAACTTCTTTCGAAAGTGCTGGCGCAATTATAAATGCAGATGATATTAAGTTGATGATGGAAAATCCTGATATTAAATATCTTGCAGAAATGATGAATTATCCTGGTGTTTTATTCGACGATGAAGAGGTTTTAGCGAAAATTCAGCATGCAAAAAATAACAACAAGCCAATTGATGGTCACGCTCCAGGTTTAAGAGGAGAAGAGGCAACGAAATATATTTCTGCCGGAATTTCTACAGATCATGAGTGTTTTACATATGATGAGGCTTTAGAGAAGCTTCAAAAAGGAATGAAGATGATTATTAGAGAGGGGTCTGCGGCAAAAAACTTCGAAGCTTTGATAAATTTATTGCCAGAACATTTCGAAAATATGATGTTTTGCTCCGACGATAAACACCCAGATGATTTGTTATTAGGACATATCAATCAGCTTTGTGAAAGAGCAGTAGCAAAAGGAGTTGATGTTTTTAAGATCTTACAAGCAGCTTGTGTAAACCCTGTAAAACATTACAATTTAGACGTTGGTTTGCTAAGTAAAGGAGATGATGCCGATTTTATTTTGGTTGATAATTTAAAGGAATTCAATGTTTTAGAAACATATATTAGTGGAGAATTGGTTGCTAAAAATGGAGAATCTTTTATCAAATCGGTTCCTTTTGAAGTGTTGAATAATTTTAATACGGATACAAAAAAAGTTGAAGACTTTAGATTTGAGTCGTCATCAGCAAAAATTAGAGTTATAGAGGCTCTAGATGGCGAATTGGTTACGAATCAAATTGAAGCAGATACTTTAATTATAGATGGTAATTTAGTATCTAATGTTTCTACAGATGTTTTAAAGATGACGGTTGTAAATCGTTATAAAAATGAGGTTCCAGCAATTGCATTCATCAAAAACTTCGGATTAAAAGAAGGTGCGATTGCAAGTTCTGTTGGGCACGACTCTCATAATATTATTGCCGTTGGTGTTTCTGATGAGGCAATTTGTAAGGCAGTGAACTTAATAATCGAGAATAGCGGAGGAATTTGTGCTGTAAATGATTCTGAAGAAAAAATAGTTTCTTTACCCGTTGCCGGAATTATGTCTGATTTATCTGCAGAAGAAGTAGGAAAGGCGTATGCAGAATTAGATACAATGGCGAAACAAATGGGAAGTAAATTAAGAGCGCCATACATGAGTTTGTCTTTTATGGCGTTGTTGGTTATTCCTTCTTTAAAATTGTCTGACAAAGGTTTATTTGATGGAACTTCTTTTAAATTTACTTCGTTAGAAATTAACTAAAAATTTATTTTTAGTCTAGAGGAAATAGAGGTTAAATTGTTTTTTAATTACAAGCGTCCCAAATAATATCTTTTGGTGTAGGCGCTGTAACTGCTATTTCTTCTTTAGAAACCGGATGGGTGAATTTTATTTTTCGAGCATGTAAGCTAATACTTCCATCTTTGTTCGAGCGAGGGAAGCCGTATTTTAAATCACCTTTAATAGCGCTTCCAATATGAGATAGTTGTGTTCTAATTTGATGATGTCTACCCGTTTCTAAGTCAATTTCTATCAGAAAATAGTTTTCTAATTTTTTAATAACGTTGTAATGTAGAATTGCGTTTTTACTGCCTTCAATTTCTTTCTTGTACACAAAAGATTTGTTTTTTTTCGTGTCCTTTTTTAAGAAATTAATTAAAGTATCTGCTGTTTTCTTTGGTGGACTTTTTACAAGTGCCCAGTATGTTTTATTGATGGTTTTATCGCGTAACATCTTGTTTAATCGCTCTAAAGCTTTAGATGTTCTAGCAAAAATTACAATACCAGAAGTTGGTCTATCTAATCTGTGAACAGTTCCAATAAAAACATTTCCTGGTTTGTTGTACTTATCTTTTACGTACTCTTTAATTACATCACTTAAAGGTTTGTCTCCGGTTTTATCACCTTGGGTAATATCGCCAGCTCTTTTGTTTACAATAATTATATGATTGTCTTCAAATAAAACTTGTAAATTCTCTTTAGTAGATTGCATTATAGGTTACTTAAAAAGTAAAGTGTATTTGTTATTTAAAATCTTTAGCAACATCTTCATTTACGCCATCAAGAAAAGTTAAAAACTCTTCTCTACCTAAACGAGAAGCAGAAGAAGTTAAAAAAGATGTAGGTAATGTTTCCCAATGTTGTAATAATTTCTTTTTGTAAGAAGTTATTTGCTTGTTTAGTTTAGAACTTCCTAATTTGTCTGCTTTTGTAAAAACAATGCAAAACGGAATTCGATTTTCACCCAAAAATTGCATGAAATCTAAATCTATTTTTTGCGGGTCGTGTCTAGAATCTATTAAAACAAAAGTACAAACCAATTGTTCTCTTTCTTTAAAGTAATTTTCTATAAAATATTGAAAGATTACTCTTTTCTTTTTAGAAACAGAAGCATAACCATACCCTGGTAAATCTACTAAAAACCATTCGTCATTTATTTTAAAATGATTTATAAGTTGGGTTTTTCCTGGTTTTCCAGAAATTTTTGCCAAATCTTTTCGCTCCATTAACATGTTAATTAATGAAGATTTACCAACATTAGAGCGGCCAATAAAAGCGTATTCTGGTATTCTATCCTTTGGTGCATTTATAACATTACTGTTACTCATTACAAATTCTGCAGACTTAATTTTCATTCTATTATAGGTTTCTGTCGATAAGCCATTTATGAAGAATTGTATTGAACTCTTCTGGTTGTTCCATCATTGCAGCATGTCCGCATTTATCAATCCAAAATAAATCTGAATCTGGTAAAATTTTATGAAAATCTTCTGCTACTTCTGGTGGAGTTACAATGTCTTGTTTTCCCCAAATTAAACAGGTAGGTTGTTTCATGTCTGGTAAATCGTTTGCCATATTGTGTCTAATGGCACTTTTTGCAATTGCTAAAGTTCGTATTACAGAGCTCCTATCATTTACAATTTTAAAAACGTCATCTACCATTTCCTTTGTTCCAATTGCTGGATCATAAAAAACGCCCTTTGTTTTTTCCTTTATATATTCATAGTTTCCTCTTTTAGGAAAACTATCTCCCATTGCCTTTTCATACAAGCCAGAACTTCCTGTTAAAACAAGTGCATTCACTTTTTCTTGGTAATGTTTTGTAAAATACAAACCAATGTGGCCGCCTAAAGAATTACCTAATAAAATAGCATTGTCTATTTTTTTTAACTCCATAAATTCCTTCAAAAATTCTGCTAGATTTTTAACATTTGTTTTTAAAAGAGGAAGCGAGTATAAAGGTAATTCAGGAATTAAAACTTTATATCCATTATTAGAAAAATGGTTAAATGTAGCACCGAAATTACTTAAAGCCCCCATTAATCCATGTAAAACAATTATAGCAGGTCCTTCTCCTGCTTCTGCATATGTAAATTTCCCTTCGGTTTTTAACTTGTCAGTCATCATTCAATTCGTTTTACTTTGGCGCAAATGTAATTCTTTTTTATAAAATAAATGTCGTTTTCATAAATCACTCTATTTCAATTTTTAAGACTACAGATATGCCTTTTTCGTCTTAAAAACAGATTATTTATTAACAATGTGGTTAAAAGTGGTAAAAAGTGGTAAAATTTATATATTTTTGATAACTGTTAAAACACGTTTTTATTTGTGATAAATCTAATTGGTACATACGAATGTAAGGCAGATGCTAAAGGTAGGGTGATGTTTGCGTCGGCTCTAAAGAAGCAGTTGCAACCAATTTTAAATGAGGGGTTTGTCATAAAAAGAGCAGTTTTTCAACCTTGTTTAGAGTTGTATTCTATGGAAGAATGGAGTTTAATGATGAATAAGTTGAACAAGCTGAATAAGTTTGTTAAAAAGAATAATGATTTTATTAGAAGGTTTACAGCAGGTGTAAAGGTAGTAGAATTTGATGCTGCTGGTAGAGTTTTAATCCCGAAAGATTTATGTGATTTTGCAGGAATTAAAAAACAAGTTGTTTTGTCTTCAGCGGTTAATATTATAGAAATCTGGGACAAAGACAATTATGAAAAAGCAATTGATGACGCCGCTTTAGATTTTGCAGATTTAGCTGAAGAAGTAATGGGAAATACAGAATTAGATGAAGTATCATAGTCCAGTTTTATTAAAAGAAAGCGTAGATGCATTAGCTATTAAAGAAGATGGTGTTTATGTAGATGTTACGTTTGGTGGTGGAGGTCATTCAAGAGAAATTTTGAGCAGACTTGGTGAAAACGGAAGGTTGTTTGGTTTTGATCAAGATCCTGACGCTTTAGAGAATATAATTGATGATGCACGTTTTACTTTAATACCAGAGAACTTTAGATATATTTCAAGGTTTTTAAGGTTTCATGGTGTGAAAAAAGTAGATGGAGTCTTAGCTGATTTAGGGGTTTCTTCTCATCAGTTTGATGAGGCTGAACGAGGTTTTTCTACTCGTTTTGACGGTGATTTAGACATGAGAATGAATCAGAAATCTAAGGTTTCTGCGAAGCAAATTATCGGTAGTTATTCTGAAGAAAAATTAGCAGATATTTTGTTTTTATATGGAGAATTAAGAAATTCTAGAAATATAGCAAAAACGATTGTTGAAAAAAGGCAAGAAGAAAAAATTGAAACAAGTTTTCAGTTGAAAGAGGTTTTAAAGAAATATTTACCGAATGCAAAAGAACATAAAATTTTAGCTCAAATATTTCAGGCAATTAGAATTGAAGTAAATGAAGAGTTAGATGTTTTAAAAGAATTCTTAGAACAAATGCCAAATTTATTAAAAGAAGAAGGAAGGTTGAGTGTAATCTCATATCATTCTTTAGAAGATAGATTGGTAAAGAGGTTTATAAGAACGGGCATGTTTAGTGGCGAGCCAGAAAAAGATGTTTTTGGAAATATAGATGTTCCTATGCAAAAAGTAGGGAAATTAATAATACCTAGTCAAGAAGAAATTAACATTAATAATAGAGCGCGTAGTGCTAAATTAAGAATTGCAACTTTAAGTAAGTAGGATGTCTAAAATTAAAAAAAGTGTATATGATTTTCTAAGAGGAAGTTTCCTTACAGATGAATCTGCTTTTAAAAATTGGCGCATTATAATTTTTGTAGTTGGTCTGCTTTTAATAATGATTTCAAGTTCTCATAAAGCAGATAAGAAAGTAATAAAAATCTCTGAATTAAATAAATTAAAAAGAGAATTAAGGGCTGAGTACGTAGATACTGGTACTATTTTGATGAGAATGAAAATGGAATCTAGTGTCAGAGAAAAAGCAAAACATAGAGGCTTAATGCCTTCGAAAACCCCTCCAAAGAAAATAAAAGTAACCTATAAAAACGATTAAAATTGGCAACTCACAAAAAAAGCATCCTTACTAAATTCTACTTGGTAGCTGCTTTTATGACTTTGTTTTTGTTGGCTATTATTTTTAGAGTTATCAATCTTCAATATGTTCAGGGAAATGAATATAGAAAATTAGCAACAGAACTTACAATTAGGCAAGACACTATTTATGCAAATAAAGGAAATGTGTATGCTGCAGATGGTAACTTGTTGGCAACTTCTATGTCTAAGTTTAATATTTTTATGGACTTAGTTACCGTAGATGGTACTGTTTTTGAAGAAAATATCGTAGAATTATCTACAGAGCTTTCTAAAATGTTGGGGCGTTCTTCTAGTTATTATCAGAAAAGATTAAGAGCTGCTAAGAATAAAAAAAGACGCTACTTTTTAATTGCGAGAAATATTGGGTATACAGATTATTTAAAGATGAGAAAATTTCCAATTTTTAAATTGGGAGTTTATAAAGGTGGTTTTATAGCAAAACACAGAACAGAGCGAGCGCATCCAATAGGTAAAATTGCTGAAAGAACTATTGGTTATGACGATTTTAGGGGAGAAGCAGGAATTGAAGGTGCTTTTGCAGATTATATGCAGGGTGAAAATGGGTTGAGATGGGAGCAGAAAATTGCTAAAAATCAATGGAAACCAATTACTGATTTTAATGAAAAAGAGCCAATTGATGGTCATGATATTATTACAACTATTGATGTAAATATTCAAGATATTACCCACCATGCTTTGTTAAGAACGCTCGAGTCTTTTGAGGCAGATCATGGTTGTGCGGTTGTCATGGAAACTGCAACAGGAGAAATTAAAGCAATTTCTAACTTAGGGAGAACATCGAAAGGAAAATATTTCGAAAAAAGAAATTACGCAGTTTGGGAAAGTCATGAGCCTGGTTCTACATTTAAATTGGCAAGTTTAATGGCCGCTTTAGATGATAAAGTAGTAGATACATCTACTGTTATAGATACAGAAAAAGGTAGAATTTACATTCACGGTTCTAAAGTAGAAGATTCTCATAGAGGCGGTTATGGTAAGATTTCTGTGGCTAGAGTTTTTGAAGTTTCTTCTAATGTAGGTATTGTTAAAATGATTAAAAAACATTACGATCATCAGCCAGAGAAATTTATAGAGAAATTAAAAGCATACGGATTTACAAAGCCAATTGGTTTTGAAATTAAGGGAGAAGGAATTCCTGTGGTTCCAAAACCTTCAGATAAAAGATGGAATAAAATTTCTTTAGAATGGATGTCTTGGGGGTATGGAATTTCAGTTACACCAATGCAGACTCTAATGTTTTACAATGCTGTTGCAAATAACGGAGTGATGGTGAAGCCGAGATTTGTTAAAGAGTTAAGAAGACAGGATAAAACGGAGAAGATTTTTGAAACCGTTATTGTAAATCCAAAAATTGCTTCTGATGAAACTTTAAGTAAAGTTAGAAAAGTAATGGAAAATGCAGTTGTTAAAGGAACAGGAAGAAATATATATTCTCCAAATTTTTCTATGGCAGGAAAAACAGGAACTGCTAAAAAGTATCTTCCAAAACATATTGATGAAAACGGTAAAACGGTGTATGCTGGGTATTCTAATAAACATTATGTGGCTTCATTTGCAGGTTTTTTTCCTGCAGATAAACCTAAATATTCATGTATTGTGGTAATTCATGATCCGAAAAAAGAAAAAGGATATTATGGTGCTACTGTTGCTGGACCCGTTTTTAAAGAAATTGCGCAGAAAATTTATACTACAACTCCTATAGACAACCAGTCTGTAGAAGATAAAGTCAATTTTGAAGAAATTGAAAAAAAATATTCAGCATACGATGATAAGTTAAATAAAAATTATACAGAAGTTCCTAATGTTAAAGGGATGTCTGGTATGGATGCTTTGTCTTTGTTAGAGAACATCGGTTTAAAAGTAAAAGTTTCTGGGGTTGGTAAGGTTGAATATCAATCTTTAAAAAAAGGAGAGAAATTAATAAAAGGAAATACAATCACGTTAAAATTATCTTAGTCTGAAAAATTTAAAAGACATATTATATAAGGTTTCAATAAATCAAGTTTTTGGTAACACAAATGTTGATGTGAAAAGTCTTGTTTTCGATTCTAGAAAAGTTGAAGAGAACGATGTTTTTATAGCTCAAAAAGGTGTTTCTGTAGATGGGCATTTATATATTGATAAAGCGATACATTTAGGTGCAATTGTAATTATTTGTGAAGATTTTCCGGAGGAACAAAAAGCAGGAATTACCTATGTTCAGGTTGCTGATGCAAATGTTTCTTTGGCTATTATGGCTTCCAATTTTTATGACAACCCTTCTTCTAAAATTCCATTGGTTGGTGTAACTGGTACAAATGGTAAAACTACAATTGCTTCACTTTTATATCAGTTATTTAAAAAAGCAGGGTATAAAGTTGGTTTGTTATCGACGGTTAAAGTTATGGTTGATGAAACTGAATTTAAAGCAACACATACAACACCAGATTCTGTAACAATCAATTTGTATTTAGATAAAATGATTGATGCTGGTGTAGATTACTGTTTTATGGAAGTGAGTTCTCATGGAATTCATCAAAAAAGAACAGAAGGGTTAACTTTTGCTGGCGGAATTTTTACAAACTTATCTCATGATCATTTAGATTACCACGATACGTTTGCTGAATATAGAGATGTAAAAAAATATTTTTTCGATTCTTTACCAAAAACTGCTTTTGCGCTCACAAATATAGACGATAAGAATGGCGACTTTATGTTGCAAAACACCAAAGCTAAAAAGAAAACCTACGCTTTAAAAACGTTGGCAGATTTTAAGGTTAAGATTTTAGAAAAACAATTATCTGGAACTTTAATTTCTGTGGATGGAACTGAAGTTTGGACAAAGTTAATAGGTGTTTTTAATATTTATAATTTAACTGCAATTATTGCAACTGCAGAATTATTAGGGTTAGAAAAACTAGAAGTTTTAACAATTGTTAGTGCGTTAGAAAGTGTTAGTGGGCGTTTTGAGTATGTAGTTTCAAGTGACGGAGTAACTGCAATTATAGATTATGCACACACGCCAGATGCATTAAAAAATGTATTAGAAACTATTAATGATATTAGAACCAATAATGAAAAAGTAATTACAGTTGTTGGTTGTGGTGGTGATAGAGATAAAAGTAAAAGACCAAAAATGGCACATATTGCTTCACAATTAAGTAATCAAGTAATTTTTACGTCAGACAATCCAAGAACAGAAAACCCACAAACTATTTTAGATGAAATGGAAGTTGGGGTTTCATCAGAAAACTATAAAAAAACATTAACAGTTTTAGAAAGAAGACAAGCAATTAAAACGGCTTGTAAATTTTCTGAAACGGGAGACATTATACTTATTGCCGGAAAAGGACATGAAAATTATCAAGAAATTAATGGCGTTCGTGCTCATTTTGATGATTTAGAAGAAGTGAAGAGTTGTTTCAATCAGTTAAAAAATTAGTAAACATGCTGTATTATTTATTTCAATATTTAGAAAGTCAATTTAGTTTTCCAGGAGCAAGTGTGTTTCAGTTTATCACATTTAGAGCTGCAGCGGCTTTTATTTTCTCTTTACTAATTTCGGCAATTTATGGTAAAAGAATTATCAATTTTTTACAAAAACAGCAGGTTGGTGAGTCTATTAGAGATCTTGGTTTAGAAGGTCAGGTTCAAAAAGCGGGTACGCCAACAATGGGTGGAATTATTGTCATTCTAGCTACCTTAATTCCGGTGCTTTTATTAGCTAAATTAGATAATATTTATGTAGTTATTTTGATAATTACAACCGTTTGGATGGGTTTAATAGGTTTTCTAGATGATTATATTAAAGTATTTAAGAAAGACAAAGCTGGCTTAAAAGGACGGTTTAAAATTCTTGGGCAAGTTGGCTTAGGAATTATTGTAGGTTCTATGTTATATTTTCATGACGATGTAACTATTAAAGAGCAATTACCTATAGAACAACAAGTAATGCAAGATAACGGAAGGACAAAGGTTTTTGGGGAGGTTCATAAATCTACTAAAACAACAGTTCCTTTCTTAAAAGATAATGAATTAGATTATACAAAAGCTTTGAGTTTCTTGGGTGAAGGCTATGAAAAATACGGGTGGATTGTTTTCATCTTTATCGTTGTTTTTATCGTTACAGGAATTTCAAACGGAGCAAATTTAACAGACGGAATTGATGGTTTAGCCGCAGGTTCATCTGCAATTATAGTGATAACACTCGCTGTTTTTGCATGGGTTTCTGGAAATATCATTTTCGCAGATTATTTAGACGTCATGTATATACCTAATTCCGGAGAAATGACCGTTTTTATACTTGCTTTTGCAGGTGCTTTAATTGGGTTTCTTTGGTATAATACCTATCCAGCTCAGGTTTTTATGGGAGATACGGGTAGTTTAACTATTGGAGGAATTATAGCGGTTATAGCAATTGCCATTAGAAAAGAATTGTTGTTGCCAATTTTAGCAGGAATTTTTGTTATCGAAAATTTGTCTGTAATCATGCAAGTTTCTTGGTTTAAATACACGAAAAAGAAGTTTGGAGAAGGAAGAAGAGTCTTTAGAATGGCACCATTACATCACCATTATCAAAAATTAAGTTACCACGAAAGTAAAATTGTAGTCCGTTTTTGGATTATAGGAATTCTTTTAGCAGTATTTACAATTGTCACTTTAAAATTAAGATAAAGTGAAGAGGTTAGTAATACTCGGCGGAGGAGAAAGTGGTGTTGGTACAGCTATTTTAGGAAAACAAAAAGGGTACGAAGTTTTTGTTTCAGATAAAGGAGAAATATCAAAAAAATATAAACAAGTTCTTTTAAATAACGAGATAGATTTTGAGGAGAAAAATCATACAGAAAGCAAAATTTTAAATGCAGATGTAGTGATGAAAAGTCCTGGAATTCCAGATAAGGTTCCTTTAATTTTAAAATTGAAAGAAAAAGGAATAAAAATAATTTCAGAAATTGAGTTTGCATCGAAATACACAACTGCAAATATTATAGGAATTACGGGTTCAAACGGAAAAACAACTACGACGTTATTAATGCATCATATTTTAAAAGGCGCAGGTTTTAATGTTGGTGTTGCTGGTAATATTGGCGATAGTTTTGCGCAACAAGTTGCCCAAGAATCGTATGATAATTATGTGTTAGAATTAAGTAGTTTTCAGTTAGACGGAATTGAGAACTTCAATAGTCATATTGCAATTTTAACAAATATAACACCAGATCATTTAGACAGGTACGAATATAATTTTGAGAAATATATAGATTCAAAATTTAGAATTACAAAGAATCAAAAAGCGACCGATTACTTAATTTATGATGCAGATAATGAAGCAATCAATAATTGGTTAAAAAAGAATAAAACAAAAGCAAAATTAGTTCCGTTTTCTATAGAAAGAGAATTAGAATACGGTGCTTTTTTGAAAAACAATAACATTACAATCAACATAAATAAAGACACTTTTAATATGCCTATATCAGCTTTAACAGTAAAGGGAAAACATAACGTTAAAAATGCAATGGCTGCTACAATGGCGGCACAATTATTAAATGCTAGAAAGCAGGCGATTAAAGAAAGTTTAGAAGATTTTGAAGGAGTAGAACATCGTTTAGAGAATGTTGGAAAAGTAAATGGTGTTGAATATATTAATGACTCTAAAGCTACCAATGTAAATGCAACTTTCTATGCTTTAGAGTGTATGGATAGACAAACTGTTTGGATTGTTGGTGGTGTTGATAAAGGAAATGATTACAATGATTTGTTGCCTTTGGTAAGAGAAAAGGTAAAGGCAATTGTTTGTTTAGGTATAGATAATGAAAAAATAAAAAACATGTTTGGCAACGTAGTTGATATTGTTGTAGAGACTGCGGGAGCCGAAGAGGCTGTTAAAGTAGCGCATAAATTATCTGAATCTGGAGATGCTGTTTTATTGTCGCCAGCTTGTGCAAGTTTCGATTTGTTTGAGAATTATGAAGATAGAGGTCGTCAATTTAAAGCAGCAGTAAGAGACTTGTAAAAAGGTATAATCGTTTAATTAAAGTGAAGTCAAAATTTATTTATACAAAACCAATAACCTAGGAAACTAGAAACTTATAATGAAAACTATTTTTCAACATATAAAAGGAGATAAAACCATTTGGGCAATTGTTGCTGCTTTGGCAATATTCTCATTTATGCCTGTGTATAGCGCAAGTACAAACTTGGTGTATGTTGTAGGTTCTGGTTCTACATTTGGGTATTTAGTAAAGCACATGGTTTTATTAATTATGGGTTTTTCAATTATCTATGGTGTACATAAAATTCCGTATAGATATTTTTCTGGAGGAGCTGTTTTAATGTTGCCAATAGTAATTATTTTGCTAATTTTTACGTTAGCACAAGGAACCACAATTGGTGGAGCAAATGCAAGTAGATGGATTCGGATTCCGTTTGTAGGTATTGGCTTTCAGACATCTACATTGGCTGGTTTAGTTTTAATGGTTTTTGTAGCAAGGTATTTGGCTAGAAATAAAGAAAAAGAAATTAAATTTAAAGAAAGTCTGTTACAGTTGTGGTTGCCAGTAGGACTGGTTTTAATTTTGATTTTACCAGCCAATTTTTCGACAACAGCTATTATTTTTACAATGATTTTAGTCATGGTTTTTATTGGTGGCTACCCTTTAAAGTACATTGGTTTTATACTAGGTGCAGGAATTTTAGCATTGTCTTTTTTTATATTAATTGCAAAAGCGTTTCCAGATGCAATGCCAAATAGGGTTCAAACCTGGCAAAGTAGAATAGAAAGTTTTTCGGGAGAAGAAGGTAAAGAGGCATACCAAGTAGAAAAAGCAAAAATAGCAATTGCAACTGGTGGTCCATTAGGAGTTGGTCCTGGTAAAAGTGTTCAGAAAAACTTTTTACCACAATCATCATCAGATTTTATTTATGCAATTATTGTTGAAGAATATGGTCTTTTGGGAGCAATTACAGTAGTGTTTGTGTATTTTTTATTACTCTTTAGAGTCTTTGTTGTTTTAAAGAAAACGACAACAATTTTTGGAACATTATTAGTAGTAGGTGTTGGTTTGCCTATTATTTTTCAGGCAATAATAAATATGGCAGTAGCTACTAATTTATTTCCTGTAACAGGACAAACTTTACCGCTAATTAGTAGTGGAGGTACTTCTATTTGGATGACGTGTTTTGCACTTGGAATGATTTTAAGCGTAAGTGCATCAAAAGAAGAAACAGAAGAAGATATTTTAGATGATAACCCTTTAGATATTTTACATGAAACAATCGCTTAACATATTAATTTCTGGAGGTGGAACTGGCGGGCATATTTACCCTGCAATTGCAATAGCAAATGAATTAAAGTTTCGTTATCCTAATGCAAAATTTCTTTTTATCGGAGCAAAAGATAAAATGGAAATGGAAAAAGTACCACAAGCGGGTTATGAAATTAAAGGATTGTGGATTTCTGGAATTCAAAGAAAGTTAACGAAAGATAATTTGTCTTTTCCTTTTAAATTGATGAATAGTTTATGGAATGCTTCAAAGATAATTAAAAAATTTAAGCCAGATATTGCGATTGGTACAGGGGGGTTTGCAAGCGGACCAACATTAATTATGGCGGGTAGAAAGAGAATTCCTACATTAATTCAAGAACAGAATTCATACCCAGGAATTACCAATAAATTATTAAGTAAGAAAGCAAAAAAAATTTGTGTTGCATACGATAATTTAGATCGTTTTTTTCCTTTAGATAAAATAGTAAAAACAGGAAACCCTGTTCGTCAAGATTTATTGTCTATCGATTCTAAAAGAGAAGAAGGTAAAAACTTTTTTAAATTAGATGATACAAAGAAAACTGTTTTGGTTCTAGGTGGAAGTTTAGGGGCGAGAAAAATAAATCAATTAGTAGAAAGTAATTTAAATTTCTTTAAAGATCAAGGAATTCAGGTTATTTGGCAATGTGGAAAACTATATTTTGAAGAGTATAAGAAATATAATGAGTTAGCACATGTACAAGTGTATCAATTTATTAATAGAATGGATTTTGGTTATGCTGCTGCTGATATAATTATCTCTAGAGCTGGTGCAAGTTCAGTTTCAGAATTATGTATTGTTGGTAAGCCAGTTGTGTTTGTTCCTTCACCAAACGTTGCAGAAGATCATCAAACAAAAAATGCGAAATCTATTGTAGAAAAAGATGCCGCTTTAATGATAAAAGAAAGTGAATTAGATACCTTTTCAGTGGTGTTCGAATCATTGTTAAAGGATATTGAAAAGCAACAAGTTTTATCAGAAAATATTAAAAAATTAGCACTACCAAGTGCAACAAAAGATATTGTTGACGAAGTTGAAAAATTATTAAAAAAGTGAATTTAAAAAAGATACATAACGTTTATTTTGTCGGAATTGGTGGCATAGGAATGAGTGCAATTGCTCGTTATTTTGCTGCGAATGGAAAAAATGTGGCTGGTTATGATAAAACACCTTCTCAAATTACAAAAGATTTAGAGGGGTTAGGTGTTGAAATTCACTTTGAGGATGCTGTGAAAAATATTCCAATTTCATTTTTGAATACAGAAAAGACATTGGTTATTTATACACCGGCTGTTCCAAAAACTCATAATGAATTCAATTATTTTGTAGATAATAAATTTACGGTTTTAAAAAGAGCAGAAATTCTAGGTAAAATTACAGAGACTACATTTTGTTTAGCAGTTGCAGGAACGCATGGTAAAACAACTACATCTTCCATTTTAGGGCATATTATGGCAGGCGTAAAGGCAACTTCTTTTTTAGGTGGAATTGCAGAGAATTACAATTCAAATTTAATTTTAGGTGAGGATAAAATTTCTGTTGTAGAAGCAGATGAATTTGATCGATCATTTTTACAATTAAGTCCGAATATTGCCTGTGTAACTTCTATGGATGCAGATCATTTAGATATTTATAAAAATCCGGAAGCGCTAACAGCATCTTTTATCGAGTTTTCTAATAAAGTTTCAGATACTTTAATTGTAGCAAAAGGATTGCCTTTAGAGGGGTTAACGTATTCAATTAATGAAGATTCAGATTATAAAGCTTCTAATTTAAAAATAGAAAATGGCACGTATATTTTTGATGTAAAAACACCTTCATCAGAAATAAAAAATATTACATTCCATTTACCAGGACAGCATAATATTATGAATGCTTTGGCTGCTTTGGCAATGGCAGATGTATATGGAATTTCGTTAGAAAATATCAAACAAAGTCTAGCTGATTTTAAAGGAGTAAAACGTAGATTTGCATATAAAATAAAAACAGATAGTTTTGTTTTAATTGATGATTATGCACATCACCCAACAGAAATAAATGCAGTAGAAAACGCTGTGAGAGAAATGTACCCTGATGAGAAAATTTTGGTCGTTTTTCAACCTCATTTGTTTTCAAGAACAAAAGATTTTATAGATGATTTTGCAGCTGCTTTAACAAAGTTTGATGAAATTATACTATTAGATATTTATCCTGCAAGAGAAATTCCAATTGCCGGTGTAGACTCTAATTGGGTGTTGAGTAAGATTGAAAATAAGCAGAAAAAAATGTCTCAAAAAAATAATTTAGTAAAAGATATTAAAAATTCTGAAGCAAAAGTAGTGGTTATGTTGGGTGCAGGAGATATTGGAGTGATGATAAATGAGGTGACAAAAGAACTTTTAAAAGAACTATAATATGAGGCTTAAAAGAATCTTAAAATACCTGCTATTTGTTGTTATAATTGGTTTTTTTAGCTTTTTATATAGCTTTACTTCTGTTAGAAATGAACAGAAAAAAGTAACAAAAATAGAAGTAAAATTTGAAGAAGGAAACAATAATTTCTTGACACATGCTATGGTTAACAAATTGTTAATACAAAATGATACAATAGTAACAAACCAAGCAAAATCTGTAATAGATTTATACAAATTAGAGAATAATGTGTCTAAAAACCCTTATGTTGAAAATGCAGCCGTTTTTTTAACTATTGGAGGTGTGTTAAAATCGACCATAAAACAGCGTACGCCTGTAGCAAGAATTATTTCTAGTAAAGATTCTTATTATATTGACAAACAGGGTGTAACGATTCCGTTGTCTAGTAACTATTCGGCAAGGGTATTGTTGGTTTCAGGTGTTGAAAATAAGGAAGATATTCAGGCAGTTTTGCCTTTAATATCAACTATTTTAGAAGATAATTTTTTACAAAAAGAAATTGTTGGAATTGTAAAGTCTGACGTTGATGCGTATGAGTTTTCTGTAAGAAGTGGAGATTATAAGATCGATTTCGGAAAATTAAAGGATGTTGAAATAAAATTTAGTAAGTTAAAAGCGTTTTATAATACAACGTATAAAGATAAAACGATACAAGAATATAAAACAATTACTGTAAAATATCACAACCAAGTTGTGTGCACAAAATAAATCAAAATGGAAAACAATAAAATAGCTGTTGGTTTAGATATTGGTACAACCAAAATTGTTGCCATGATTGGTCGTAAAAACGAATATGACAAAATAGAAGTTGTTGGTATTGGAAAAGCGAAAAGTTTAGGCGTAAAACGTGGTGTTGTAAGTAATATTACACAAACAATACAATCTATTCAGCAAGCTGTAGATGAAGCGGAAAGTGTTTCTGGTCTTAAAATAGAGGAAGTTGTTGTAGGTATTGCTGGTCAGCATATTAGAAGTTTACATCATTCAGATTATATTACAAGAAATGATGCCGAAGAAGTAATTAATGATACAGACATAGAAAATTTAGTAAATCAAGTTCATAAATTGGTAATGTTGCCAGGAGAAGAAATTATTCATGTGTTACCACAAGAATTTAAAGTAGATTCTCAGGCAGATATTAAAGAACCAATTGGTATGTATGGAGGTCGTCTAGAAGCGAATTTTCATGTAGTTGTTGGGCAAGTTTCATCAATTAGAAATATTGGACGTTGTGTTAAAAGTGCTGGTTTAGACTTAAGTGATATCACTTTAGAACCCTTAGCATCTGCATCTGCAGTATTAAGTTTAGAAGAAAAAGAAGCAGGTGTTGCTTTAATCGATATCGGTGGTGGAACAACAGATTTAGCCATTTTTAAAGATGGTATTATTAGACATACAGCAGTAATTCCGTTTGGCGGAGGTGTAATTACAGACGATATTAAAGAAGGTTGTTCTATTATAGAAAAGCAGGCAGAATTATTGAAAATTAAATTTGGTTCTGCGTGGCCTGGTGAAAACAAAGAAACAGAGATTGTTTCAATTCCCGGTTTAAGAGGAAGAGAACCGAAAGAAATTACATTAAAGAATTTATCAAAGATTATACATGCAAGAGTGCAAGAAATTATTGAGCATGTGTATTTAGAAATAAAAAATTATGGACACGAGACTGCAAAAGGAAAATTAATTGCAGGAATTGTGTTAACAGGTGGAGGTGCACAATTAAAACATTTACGTCAGTTAGTAGAATATATTACGGGTATGGATGCTCGAATTGGTTTCCCTAATGAGCATTTAGCAGGAGATTCAGACGATGCTTTATCTAGTCCTGCCTACGCAACCGCAGTTGGTTTGCTAATGGAAGGTTTGAGTAAAGATTCTAAAGAAGAAGAAATTATAGAGGAAGCAATTGAAGAAATTTTAAATCCTATTGAAGAAGAGGTCGAAGAAGTACCTCCAATACAAGAAGAAAAGCCGAAGGCCAAAAAGAAAAGGTCTTTTTTTGAAAAATTTACAGAAAGTCTAAAAGATTTTTTAGACAACGCAGAATAAAAGTACATTAAATAAGTTGGTAGTTCTTAACTAGGGGTTAAGGAGTAAAGAAAAAAAAATATTAAAATATAATAGAACGTTATTATGAGCACAGAATTTGATAACATTTCATTTGACATGCCAAAAACACAATCTAACACAATTAAAGTAATTGGTGTTGGTGGTGGTGGAAGCAATGCAGTAAATCATATGTACACGCAACAAATTAGAGGTGTAGACTTCGTAATTTGTAATACAGATGCACAAGCATTAGAAAATAGTCCAGTTCCTAATAAAATACAGTTAGGAGTAAGCCTAACATCTGGTTTGGGTGCAGGTGCAAATCCGGAAGTTGGAGCACAGGCAGCTAAAGAAAGCATGCAAGAAATTCAGCAAATGTTAAATACCCAGACAAAAATGGTATTTATAACTGCAGGAATGGGTGGAGGAACAGGAACAGGAGCAGCGCCAATTATAGCAAAAATTGCAAAAGATATGGACGTTCTTACCGTTGGTATTGTAACCATGCCTTTTGCTTTTGAAGGAAGAAGACGTGCGTCACAAGCTCAATTAGGAATCGATCAATTACGCCAAAATGTAGATTCTTTAATTGTAATTAATAATAATAAACTTCGTGAAGTTTATGGAAACCTTGGTTTTAAAGCTGGTTTCTCTAAAGCAGATGAAGTTTTATCTACAGCTTCTCGTGGTATTGCAGAGGTAATTACGCATCACTATAAACAAAATATTGATTTACATGATGCTAAAACAGTACTTTCTAATAGCGGAACAGCAATTATGGGGTCTGCAAAAGAAGAAGGTAAAGACAGAGCAAAAACAGCGATTGTAAAAGCGTTGGATTCTCCGTTATTGAATGACAATAAAATTACTGGAGCCAAAAATGTATTGCTATTAATTGTTTCTGGTACTAATGAAGTTACTTTAGATGAAATAGGAGAGATTAACGACTATATTCAAGATGAAGCTGGTTACGACGCTAATATTATTATGGGGGTTGGTGAAGATGAAGAGTTAGGAGATTCTATTGCTGTAACGATTGTTGCTACAGGTTTTGCAAAAGATCAACAAAGTACAATTACAAATACAGAAGTTAAAAAAATTGTTCACACATTAGAAGATGAACAAAAAGCAACTTATAATTTTGAAGAAAAGACAGTTTCTAAATCTCCAACTTTCGATCAGCCAATTTCTAATGTTGTTCAACAAAAAACAGTACACACGCTAGAGGAAGATGTAGTTGTTGAGGTGGTAAAGCCTTCTCCTAGAATGGGAATGGATTTGATTCCTACTTCTCAAATTATTGCAAGTATGCCTGTTTCTTATGATGAAATTTCTTTAGATGTTGTTTCTGATGAAGATTTTATTATTACGGATGCTGCACCAGTAGTTAAAGAAATTATAGAAGAGCCAAAACAAATGCAAGCAGATTTATTGTTTGACCTTCCTTTGAATTCTCATACAGAAGTAAAAGCAGAAGAAGATATTAAAAAAATCAATTTAAATGTGGAAAGAGCTGTAAATGTAAATGATATTGATGTTTTTGAAGCAAAAGAAGTAGTTCTTGAAAATAAAACAAATGAAAAACGCTATGTTTTAGAAGATTTTGATGCAAAACCAACTATTGGTAAAAGTTCTCACATCGTCGCAAAAGAAGCAATTGTTGAAGATGAAATTCAATTTGAATTAAAAACGGCGACACCACAGATAAAAAGTGCTATAGTAACTTCTAATGAAGAGGTT
Organism: Polaribacter sp. ALD11; assembly: GCF_002831685.1. Classification (NCBI taxonomy): domain Bacteria; kingdom Pseudomonadati; phylum Bacteroidota; class Flavobacteriia; order Flavobacteriales; family Flavobacteriaceae; genus Polaribacter; species Polaribacter sp. ALD11. The sequence continues at coordinate 3,201,981 of NZ_CP025119.1, forward strand.
TCTCCTTTAGATTTAACAATTTCAGAATTGCAACAAAGAGCAGAAGAGAGACGTCAAAAAATGAAAGGTTTTAATTACAAGTTCAATGACCAATTGAATAAAAATGTAGATGAAATCTCACGTCAACCAGCTTATAAAAGACAGGGTTTAGACTTAAATGTAAATGCGCCAATAAGTAGATCTCAAACAGCTATTAGAACAGATGATGATAATATAGATTTTAAATCTAATAACTCTTTTTTACATGATAATGTAGATTAATTTTACTAAAATTTTTTCTATAAAAAATCAAAAACGCATCAAAAATTAATTTGATGCGTTTTTTTTCTTTAATTTAAATCTAGACTTAATTATTAGTCATACCAAATTTATCAATTTTTACATTATTTGTAGTGAAATTTATTTCCAAGCGCAACCTATAAAACATTTTAACTCTAATCGGTTCTTCTTTTTTGTAAAAGTAATTTCGAAATTGGTAACAGTAATTTTTTACTTTTTATTTACTATTGAAGGTGGCGGAGGAGCATTGCCATTGCTGGTTCTTTTCTTCCAATCTGAATATGCTTTTTTAGCTTTTAAAATTTCTTCATTTGAAGCATTTGGAGCAGGAGGTGGTGGTGGGATTAATAATTTATCTTCCTCTGTTAATTCATTTTTTAATTTATAAAAGACTTTATTATTCTTTTTTAATTTTAAATATGGGGCATGTGGAAGAATTGGTCTTGTTACTTTCTTTTTATCTTCTTTTGAAAGTTTAAAATATAAAGTTCCTAATTTAGAAAATTTACCTTTTAATTCTTCTTGTCTTTCTCTAGAACTTCTTACAAAGTGAGGTTTTTCTTGTCTATCTTCTTCATAATAATTATTTTTCCTGTTATAAACATTTAAAGGTGAGTTTACTCTTTCGTATAACTTCTTAACATCTTCTAGCTGTAACTGAATTGGACTAATACTTTGTTTAGATGATTTACTACTATGGATAGTAGCATCTATATAATTTTTATTAACTCTTTTACTTGGAATATTGTCATTAAATTTACAAAATATTTTTCCATCAAAATATATTTTTGTAACATGATTTCCTGGAATTATATTACTTGAACTCGCCTTTCTATTGGAAATAGAAGCCCCTTTTTCGTTGGTTTGTTTACCTTCTTTATTATAGTATTTTGTTTTATTGCCAACAGTTACAAAATAATGGTTTATTCCATTTATATCTTTAAAACCAGTATTAACTTTTTCTCCACTGTGTTTAGAATAATTTTCTTCTACTGTTTCAATCTTAGGATTTTCAATAATTTTAATTTTTTCTCCGTTAGGTAATTTTTGCCATTCAGCTTCACCCAATTTTTTGTGAATTTCCTTATAAATTTCAAAGTCTTTAACTCTTTTTGTATTCTGAGCTTTAAAATATTCTTTGGTTTCTAAACTTGCTTGGTTTTTTTGAGGGAAACGTTTGCTTCTTGCGTTTTTGTGTACAAAACTGTTAGAATATCTGGCAAAATCTGAATTCTTATATTTATTTAAAACTTCATTTTTAACAACTTTTCCATCAATCCAAACCGCATATTTAGTGTTGTCTTTTAAATCTTCGAATTGCTTTTTTGTAGGGATTTTTTTTTCAAGTTTTAAAGGTGGAGGCGGAATTAATCGCCCCTTTTCTTCAGTATTTAATTCCTGATATTTTTTAATAATATATTTACCATCTTTACCTTTTCTTTGAGTGGTTAAATTTTTATAATAATATTCTTTATATAGATTTTCTTCAGATTTATCTTTAAAAGGAACATCTTCAACAATTGTCTCAATAATTTCTTCTTTTTCCTGTGCTTCAACTCTTTCTGCAAAGAGGAAGACAAACCCTGTTAAAAGCGGAATTACCGCCAGTTTTTTTAACAAGATGATGCTGCGTGAACTTTGTGTTGTCATCATTTTTAATCGTTTTTTAGTAAGTGAATAATTCAAATTACTGGCCAAGTAATATTCGTTGTTCCAAGCAGCTTTATTCAATAATAAATACTGGTATTGGAACGTGTTTTTATGTTGATTGATTACGTTTTCGTCTGCTAAAAATTCATGATTTAATTGAACAGCTTTCTTTAAGAATATATAAAGCGGATTGATCCAAAAAACAGCTTGTAATAATTCAATAATTAAAACATCAAAGGTGTGTTTTTGGGTTACGTGCGTTAATTCATGTGTAAAAAGCTCTTCTTCAATTTCTCCGTTTTCATAAGCAGCTTTATTTATAAAGATGTAGCTCCAGAACGTATGTGGTAGAATTTTGTCTGTTACCAAAATTAAGGTCGCATGGTCTTGTTTTATTTTTTCGTTTATATTGATTTTCTTAATTATTTTAAATAAATTATAACTAAATCGAAGTAAGAATAGTGCAGAAATCAAACAATAGATGCCTATTAGAATTTGATAATAATCGATGGTGCTTTCTTTAGTAATTAACACTGAATTATTAATGTAATTTGGAACTATAGTTACATCTCTTGTAGCTATTATTTCTTGCTTTATATAGGTTGTAAATGTTGTTAGCGGAGCTAAAAAAGAAAACAAAACACTTCCTAATAAGTAGAAACGGTTAAAGTTGTGCATCTTCTCTTTTTCTAAAACAAGGTGATAGAAAAATAATAATAATGCGAGGCAACTTGCAGATTTTAGAATGTAAATAATCATTTCTGTTGCTTTTTAATTTGATTGTCAATTATCTTCTTTAAGTCTTCTAATTCTTCTGTAGAAAGGTTTGTTTCTTTGGTAAAGAAAGACGCAAACTGACTCGCAGAATCGTTGAAAAAGTTTTTAATCAACCCGTTTACATGATTAGAAAAATAATCTGTCTTTTTAATCAACGGATAATATTCTCTCGATTTTCCAAATAATTTATAGTTGATAAAACCTTTGTCGTTTATTCGTTTTAATAAAGTAGCTACGGTTGTTGTTGCAGGTTTTGGTTCTGGGAAATCTTCTAATAAATCCTTTAAAAATGCCTTTTTACGTTTCCATAAATATTGCATTAATTGTTCTTCAGTTTTAGATAATTGCATAATTAAGCTATTTATTACTCTACAAACATAGAAGAAAAAAATGTATTCTACAAATGTAGAGTACATGTTTAATTTATGATTTTGTTATATTTGCTGCTATTAAAGAGAAAAACCAACGAAAATAAATGAAAAATAAAATAGTATTATTAGCAATTGTTGTTCTTTTATCTGCTTGCGCAACTAAAAAATTCAAAAAAAAATGGTTAGAAAAGGAAGCACCAATTAGTTTTAAAGCAAGATTTGAAACGACTCAGGGTAATTTTGATATTGAAGCAAAAAGAGAATGGTCTCCAAAAGGGGTTGATAGATTGTATCAATTAATTAAATATGAGTATTATAATGATGTAGCTATTTATAGAGTAGTGCCAAATTTTGTTGCGCAATTTGGAATACACAACGATTCCTTAATAAACAAAAGTTGGTCTAACAAAGGTATCGAAGATGAGCCAGTTGTAATGAAAAACGATTCGATGACCATTTCATTTGCAAGAGGTGGCGTAAAAACAAGAACGAATCAGATTTTTATCAATTTAAAGGATAATGATCGTTTAAATACCTTAGCGTATTCTGGTGTTACAGGTTTTCCTGTGGTAGCAAAAGTGATTTCTGGTCAAGAAAATGTGCTGAAATTCTATGATGGATATGGCGATAAATTAGGAAGGCAACAAGGGGAAATTAACAAACGTGGAAATACTTTTTTAAGAAAAGAATATCCGAAAGTAGATTACATTATAAAAGCATATTTTATTAAATAAAAAAAAGCCGCTAGAAGCGGCCTTTTTTTGTCTTAGTTTTTTGTGAAAATATAAAAATTCGGATCTACTTTAAAAGTGGTGTCTTTAATTTCGAAACTTATTTTTTGATTTTCTGAAGTTGGATAAATCCATTCCTCTTTATCATTAATAAAAACCTTTAAAGGCATTTTAAAATCCTCAACAATATTTGTCCATTTATAGGTTAATACATTGTTTTCAATAGTATACGTTAACGTGGGGATTTTAATAGTTCTTAAATATTGATTAAAAAATGGATTCAAATCAAAACCAGTTTCTCTACTTAAAAAATCTTCAATTTGCTTGGTTTCCACTGTCTGATGATAAAATTCTTTGTTCATTTTCCGAAGAATTATACGCCATTTTTCATCATTATCTATCCATTGTCTTAAGGTATGTAACATGTTACCACCTTTGTTATACATGTCACCAGATCCTTCTTTATTTACATTGTATTTTCCAATGATGGTTCCTTCATTAGCAATTGCATCTCTAAGTCCAATTACATATTCAGATGATGCTTTTTTACCATAATAATAGTCTAAAAATAAACTTTCAGAATAGTTTGTAAAACTTTCATGAATCCACATATCTGCAATGTCTTTATTGGTAATATTATTAGCAAACCATTCGTGCCCCGCTTCGTGAATAATAATAAAATCGAATTTTAAACCCCAACCGGTTCCAGATAAATCTCTACCTAAATAGCCTTGTTTATATTCATTCCCATAAGTAACAGAGCTTTGGTGTTCCATTCCTAAGTAAGGCACTTCTACCAATTTAAATCCATCTTCATAAAAAGGATATGGTCCAAACCAATGTTCAAAAGCCTTCATCATTCTTGGAGCATCTTTAAAATGTTTTTTTGCTTTTTCTAGATTGTGTTTTAGCACGTAATAATCCATGTCTAAATCTCCTTTTTCTCCATTATAAACTTCAGAAAAATGAGCATAATCACCAATATTTACATTAATTCCATAATTATTTATTGGGTTGTCTACAAACCAGTTGTAGGTTTTCGTGTCTCCGTGATCTTCTACACTTTCTAATCGACCATTAGAAACGTCCATTAAATGACTAGGAACCGTTACGCTAATACGCATACTTTCAACTTCATCATACATGTGATCTTTACAAGGCCACCAAACGCTTGCACCTAAACCTTGGCAAGAAGTAGCTACAAAATGATTGCCATTTTTGTCTTTCTTCCATGAAAAACCGCCATCCCAAGGTGCTCTAACCGCTTCTTTAGGATTTCCTTCATAATAAACAACAACACTTTCTGTATTGCCTATTATTTGGTCTTTGGTAAGTTTAATAAAATGCGCATTTCCTTCATGAATGACTTCTAACTCTTTATCGTCTTGCGTAACCTTCGTGATTTTTAAAGGAGTTTGTAAATCAACTTGCATTGTTTTATAAACACTTAAAACTTTATATTTAATAGTGTTTTTACCAGATATAAATTTTTTATCAGGATTTACTTCCACCTCTAAATGATAATACGTTAAATCCCACCAAATTCTTTCTGGTGTAATAGATCCTCTAAGGGTATCTTGTCTAGAAAATTCACTTTTTTCTTGCAATAAACCTTGTGGTTTGTCTTTACAAGAAGAAAAAATAATTAAAAAGACGAATACATAAAATGAATTTTTCATAAATAATTTTTTATTTTAATTTAAAACTTTCTGCTGGTTTTGCACCTAATAAATGCGTTACAAAATAATCCCAACGTTTACGGGTCATATATTTTGTCATATCTCCATAGCCATGTCTTTTATTCGGATATAAAATCATGTCAAAATCTTTGTTCGCTTTAATTAAAGCTTCAACAACTAACATAGTGTTAGATGGGGGTACATTATTATCCATAGAACCATGCGTAATTAATAGCTTTCCTTTTAAGTTTTTTGCCATTAATTGATTTGCTTGGTTGTCATAATTTGTAGTTCCTTCTATCTTTCCATCAACCAAAAGCCCTTGCCATTTTTCTCCCCAATCTGCTTCGTAATTTCTATTATCGTGGTTTCCAGCACCAGAAACAGCAACATCATAAAATTCAGGATATGCAAAAACAGCTCTTGTAGAAGCGAATCCGCCACCAGAATGTCCCCAAATACCAACTCTTTCAATGTCCATTCCTTTATATTTTTGCGCTAGTTGTTTAATTGCAGTAATATTATCTGGCAAACCATTATCACCCATGTTTCCATAATATGCGTCATGAAAAGATTTAGAGCGCATTGGTGTTCCCATACCATCAACAGCAATTACCACAAAACCTAGTTCTGCAACTGCTTGGTAATCACTCCAAACCGGTCTAAAACCATAATTACCAACACTTCCAGATTGTGGGCCAGGATAAATATAATTTAAAACAGGATACTTTTTAGATTCATCATAATGAGAAGGCAAACACATAATACCATAAATGTCTGTTTTTTCATCTCTTGCTTTTACCTTGAACTCAACAGGTTCTTGCCAGTTACTTTCTTTTAATGCTGAAATATCTGCAGCTTCTAGATCCATTATTTTTTCTCCATTACCATTTCTTAAAACTGCAATTGGTGCATTTGTAGTTGTAGAATATGTATCTACTAACATCGAATAGTCTGCTGAGAAAGCAACAGTATGTGTTCCTTTAGAAGGTGTTAAGTTGATGAAGTTAGTACCATCGAAATTTACTTTATAGTAATAATTATGATAAGGATTTCCTTCTTCTTTTCCTCCTGCAGAAAAATAAATTTGTCTGTTTTTTTCGTCAATATTTTTGATTTGTTTCACTAAGAAATCACCAGAAGTAATCTGATTTTTTAACTTTTTAGTTTCTAAATCATACAAATAAATGTGACCCCAATTTGATTTTTCTGAATACCAGATAAATTCATTAGAATCGAATAATACTTTCCAGTTTTCTACATTCACACCAGACTCATAATAGGTTGCTACTTCTTCTTTATGAATAGATTCGACGTTACCAGTTGCTGCATCTGCAATTTGTAAATGTGCAATTTTATGATCTCTAGAACCAGAAACAAAAGCAAATTTTGTTCCATCTTTGTTCCATTGTGCATCTAATAACTCATTGTTCCAATCTGCAATATGATCTGTTGTAGAACCTCTTTGAAAATCTTTGTCCATTTTTAAACGGACCGTTTTTGGCTTGTTCTCTAAATGAATAATTACACGTTCAATGGTAAAAATTTTATCATCTCCTGGTAACGGATGTTTCCAAGCTTCTAATCTTGGGTGCCCAACATTTGTAGATGTTAAATACATCATACCAACACCTCTAGCGTCTTGTTGAAATGTTGCGATTTTATCCGAATTTGGAGACCATTTTAAAACGGCTCCATCACTTTTAGTCCAACCTGCATTATTAGTTGCATAGCCATAATCTTCGATCCCATCGAAAGTAAGTTGCGTTTTCTTGTCGGTTTCTAAATTACGAACCCAAAGGTTAAAGTTATTTATGTAAATCGCTAACTTTCCGTTAGGAGAAATGTGCTCATTTCTGCTTATATTTTTACTTTCTGATGAATTTTTAGAGAGTGAATTATCTGCCAGATTATAAGAATATTTTTGTTTAGAAGCAGTAAAATGCAACATTTTTAAATCTTCAGAAAAAGAAACGCTATAAATTGGTAAATCAGTTGCTTTTATTTCTTTGTCCATTTCTTTAGACAAAGCTTCCGCTAATTTTTCATGGTTAAAAGCAGCTTCTTTTGTTTTAGAATTTGCATCCACCAAAATAAATGATTTTCCGTCTTTATTTGTAGTTGAATACAGAAGTTTATTTCCGTTTACAAATGAACTTCCAGAAACTTGGTTGTAGACTAAGCTATATAAACCTCTGTCCATGTGTTTTGCTGCAGCTTCATATTCTGCAACTGTAAATTGTTTTTGTTCTTTAGAATTAGAACAACTTAATAGTAGTATCGAAAAGATACTAAAAATTAAAGCTTTAGTTAAAGTTGATTTTCTCATACGTCTACTTATTTTATTTTGATAATTCTGTGAAATATTTATAAAAATACGGAATGGTTTCAATCCCTTTTAAATAATTCCAAACTCCGAAATGTTCATCTGGCGAGTGAATTGCATCTGAATCTAAACCAAACCCCATTAAAATAGTCTTGCTTTTTAATTCTTTTTCAAACAAAGAAACAATAGGAATACTACCGCCGCTTCTCTGTGGAATTGGCGTTTTACCAAAACTAGTTTCGTATGCTTTGCTTGCTGCTTGGTACGCAATATTATCCGTTGGCGTTACATAACCTTGTCCGCCATGATGTGGTTTTACAAGTACTGTAACAGATTTTGGTGCAATACTTTCGAAATGAGTTTTAAATAACTGTGTAATTTCTCTCCAATCTTGATTAGGAACCAAACGCATAGAAATTTTAGCAAACGCTTTACTAGCAATTACTGTTTTTGCGCCTTCACCAATATAGCCACCCCAAATTCCGTTTACGTCTAAAGTAGGTCTAATTGCATTTCTTTCATTTGTAGAATATCCTTTTTCGCCGTGAACTTCGTCAATATCTAAGGCTTTTTTATAATTTTCTAAAGAAAAAGGTGCTTTTGCCATTTCTGCTCTTTCTTCTTTGGATAATTCTTCGACATTGTCATAAAAACCAGGAATGGTTATATGATTGTTCTCATCATGTAAAGAAGCAATCATTTTTGTCAAAATATTGATAGGATTTGCAACCGCGCCTCCATACAAACCAGAATGTAAATCTCTATTTGGTCCTGTAACTTCCACTTCAACATAACTTAAACCACGTAAACCAGTAGTTATTGATGGAATATCGTTTGCAATCATTCCTGTATCAGAAATTAAAATTACATCATTTGCTAACTTTTCTTTATTTCTAGGTACAAACCAAGCTAAACTTTCAGAACCAACTTCTTCTTCACCTTCAATCATAAATTTTACATTACAAGGCAAATTACCTGTTGAAGTCATATATTCCATTGCTTTTATATGCATGTACATTTGCCCTTTATCATCACAAGCACCTCTTGCAAAAATTGCTCCTTCTGGGTGAATTTCCGTTTTTTTAATGACCGGTTCGAATGGAGGAGACGTCCATAATTCAATAGGATCTGCTGGTTGAACGTCATAATGACCATAAACGAGCACTGTTGGTAAATTTTTATCAATAATTTTTTCTCCATAAATTATTGGATATCCTGGAGTTTCGCAAATTTCTACGTGGTCACAACCTGCTTTTTTAAGACTTTCTAGCACAAAATCGGCTGTGTTTAAAACGTCTTTTTTGTAGGCTTTATCGGCACTTACAGATGGTATTTCTAATAAACTGATTAGCTCGTCTAAAAAGCGATTTTTGTTTTCTTGAATATACGATTGAATTGTACTCATTTGAATTGTTTTTTATTTCTTCATCAAAAATAGAAAAATTATAATGAACAAGTTTGTAGTTTGGAAGTATTGTTTATATTTGCATCCCGAATCTTCGGATAAGTTGCAGGCGTGGTGGAATTGGTAGACACGCTAGACTTAGGATCTAGTGCCGCGAGGTGTGAGAGTTCGAGTCTCTCCGCCTGTACAAATGATAAGACCGAAGTGAAAGCTTCGGTCTTTTTTTTATTCTAAAAAACCTATTTAACGCTATGAAATTACATCCTTTAAAATTTACACCTCTTTTTAAATACAGACTTTGGGGAGGAAATAAGTTAAAATCAGTATTAAATAAAGAGTATTCTGAAACGAACATTGGTGAATCTTGGGAGGTTTCTGATGTAGAAAATGATGAAACTGTTGTTGCTAGCGGTTTTTTTGAAGGAAAAACGCTTAGAGATTTAACAGAAGAGTACAAAGGAGCATTTTTAGGAGAAGCTGTTTATAAACAATTTGGGAATGAGTTTCCATTATTAATTAAGTTTATAGATGCTAAAACACCGTTGTCTATACAAGTGCATCCTGGTAACGAAATAGCAAAAGAACGCCACAACTCTTTCGGGAAGAATGAAATGTGGTATGTAATGGAAGCTGATAAAGATGCGGAGTTGATTGTTGGTTTTGATAAAGAAATTGATAAGACAGCGTATGATACATATGTTGCAGATGGTTCAATTTTAGAAGTAATGCATCATGAAAACGTGGCAGAAGGAGATACTTTTTACATTCCTACAGGAAGAGTACATGCGATTGGTTCTGGTGTCTTGTTGGCAGAGATTCAACAAACTTCAGATATTACCTATCGTATTTACGATTATAATAGAGTAGATGCAAAAACAGGTGAATTAAGAGATTTGCACAATGATTTGGCAAAAGATGTGATCGATTTTGAATGTCATGATACTTATAAAACGACGTATGAAACTAAAACCAATGTGTCTAATGAATTGGTACACTCGCCTTATTTTACTTCTAATTTTTTAATTGTTGAAGGAACGATTCAAAAAGATTATACGAATTTAGATTCTTTTGTGATTTATATTTGTGTTGACGGAGATTTAGAGTTATCTCACAACAAAAAAAGCTTCTCGCTTAAAAAAGGAGAAACTATTTTGTTACCAGCTTCAATAGATACTATTGAGTTGAAATCTTTGTCAGAAAAAAGTAAACTATTAGAAGTATATTTATAATCTTTATTTTTTTAACGAAATAATTTCGAAATCTTCGGCTCTTTCAGCAAAATCAAACATTTCTTTGGTTTCAACTGGAGGTGTTCTTAGTTTTCTTTTTGTTAAATCTATCCAAGCACCATAGACTTTTATGATTGCAGACAATTTTCCGGCTTCATTAAAAACTTCGTGAACAATTTTCCAACGCTCGTTGTTTTCAGATAATCCTTGTAATTTTAAGTTTACGGTGATGTTTTCTCCTAAATGAATTTCTTTTCTAAAAGAAGTTTCTTCTGTAAATAAAATAGGACCAAGGTTATGTTTGGTAAATTCATCAATAGAAAAGTTATGTTTGGCAAAATAACGCACTCTTACTTCCGCAGCATAATCATTATAAGCGGTGTGGCGCATGTGTCTGTTTGGGTCAAAGTCGGACCATTTTGTTGCAAAGGTTACTTGAAAACTCATATTTTAGATATTAAAATACCTGATAAGTTTTTAATTCATCAGGTATTATAGGTTGTTTATTAGTTAGTGTTTTACTATTTCTGTAGTATTTTTTAGTTTTAATTCTTTTAAAACATTTAATGCTTCTGCTACATAAATATCTTTAGCTAAACTCTTATGCCATGCATTTCTTTTATCAGCCAAAACACTATCTTTTTCTATTAAAGGAAATTCGTATTTAGGAGACTGAAAGCTAAGGTTAGATTCATATTTAAAAGCATCTGTGTATTTTTTTGAAGCTTTTTCTAACAACTCACTTTCTTTAGAAAAATCTTTAAAATTAAGAGAATAAGAAGTGTCTTCTTGGTTTTTCTTCAGCCATTTAGCATACTCATTTATCAACTTAAATTTTGTGTCTGATGCTATTCTATTTTTACTTTCATTTACAACGTCAGAGAAGTTCTCATAAGAGTTTGTTTTGGTGTAATTTGCTTGCGGAACTTTGTCCCAAATTAAAGCGCCATCTAAATCTCTTTCTCCAAAATTCATATAACTATATCTATCTGGCATTGCAATGTCAGAATAGACACCTTCAATTTGTGTAGAGCCACCATTAACTCTGTAGAATTTCTGAATCGTCATTTTTATTGCACCTAAATCTTCTTCGTACTTCGGGTAAAAATTATTAATAGGAATTACACTCTGTACAGTACCTTTTCCGTAAGTCTGATTTCCTCCTATAATTACAGCGCGTCCATAATCTTGCATTGCTGCAGCAAAAATTTCTGAAGCTGATGCGGATAATTCATTTACTAAAACGACTACAGAACCTTCCCACTGCATTTCAGGGTCTACATCATTTTTTACAACTGGTTCTTGCCCTCTATATTTTACTTGAACAACAGGACCTTCTGTAATAAATAAACCTGCAATTTCAATAGCAGTCTTTAAAGAACCACCACCATTATTTCTCAAGTCGATTAACAAGCCAGAAACATTTTCACTTTTTAAACGTGCTATTTCTTTTTCCATGTCCTTTGCAGAATCTCTAGAGTTACTATCAGAGAAATCGATATAAAACCTAGGTAAATCTATTAAACCATATTTTTTTCCCTCTTTTTCTACTATGGTAGATTTTACAAAAGTTTCTTCTAACTCTACCACATCTCTAATGATAGAAATTACTCTTGTAGAGCCATCCATTTTTTTCTTAACAGTTAATCGTACTTCAGTTCCTTTCTTTCCTTTAATAAATTTAATAGCATCATCTAAACGCATACCAACGATATCTAAGGGTTCTTCGTCTCCTTGTGCAACTTCTAAAATAATATCACCCGCTTCTAGGTCTCCTTGCTTCCAAGCAGGACCTCCAGAAACCAATTCAAAAATTTCTGTATAAATTCCTTTTTTTAATAGACGTGCTCCAATTCCTTCTAATTTACCAGACATATCTTGGTCAAAACGTTCTTTTGTTCTAGGCGCCATATAGGTTGTGTGAGGATCAAAAGCACCAACAACACTATTTAAAAATGTAGAAAACCAGTCTTCATGCTCTAGTTCTTCAATTCTTAAATACAGCTCATCCATATTTTTTAAAACCTCTGCTCTTGCTTCTTCTTCTAGAGCTTTAAAAGATTTTTTCTTAAACTTCTTATCTTTTTTACCTTTAGCCTCTTGTTTTTCTAGTTTACCTTGAACCCTGCTTAATACATTTAATTTTAACTGTTTACGCCAGTAGTTAACTAGTTCGTTTTCGTTTTTAGCAAAAGGAACTTTATCATAATCGAGATCTATCGTTTCATTTTTATTAAAATTGAAAGGTTGTGCTAATAATTCTCCATAATAAGATTTAGCTGTCTTAATTTTTTCAGTAAAATTACTATAGACCAAATTGTAAAAAGACACATCATCTTTTAATAATTGATTGTCAATCTCATACTTGTATTTAGAAAACTCTTTGATGTCTTTTTGAGTAAAATAACGTTTACTTGGATCTAAACCATCAATAAAACTTTTAAAAACTTGTTCAGAAAAATCATCATTCATATCTTTTACTAGGAAATGACCTCTAGTTAAAATATTTTTTAGAACATAAACTAAGATTTTGTCTTTCTCTGGATCTGAGTTTTTTATATCAGTTTTTGCATAAACCGATGTAAATAACATTAAGAATGCTATTAATGTAATGCTTATTTTATTTGTTACTTTCATAAACCTTCTGTCGTGATTTGTATTATAAAATTACTTTTTTGCATTTACCAATTTACTAAAATAATGCCAAATTATTAAAAAGAAGGATTGCTTTCTTTTTTTTTGTAAATTTTATTAAGAATACCTTAAAAGTGAATCCTACAATATTACATAAAAAACGACGGTTCTATTCTTTACGAATTGTTAAAAAGAAAATAGTTTAAATGAATTACATTTGTATTTAAAATAAACAATTATGCAAGAAAAACCGTTAATCTTAGTTACAAATGATGATGGAATTACTGCTCCTGGAATTAGAGCGTTAATAAAAATAATGAATAAGATTGGAGATGTTGTTGTTGTTGCACCCGATAGTCCGCAAAGCGGAATGGGACATGCAATTACGGTAGATAATGTGTTAACTTGTAATCCTATAACTATTGATGATGGTCCGCAATTAGAGTACACGTGCTCTGGAACACCTGCAGATTGTGTAAAAATGGCTGTAAATGAAATTTTAAATAGAAAACCAGATTTATGTGTTTCTGGTATTAATCACGGTGCAAATTCTTCGATAAGCGTAATTTATTCAGGAACAATGAGTGCTGCAGTAGAAGCAGGAATAGAGGGTGTGCCCGCAATTGGCTTTTCTTTACTAGATTTTAAATGGCATGCAGATTTTAAACCATCAGAAGAATATATAAAAAATATTACTTTAAATGCTTTGTTAAATGGTATTCCAGAAGGGATTGTTTTGAATGTGAATATTCCTAAATTAAAAAAAGAGGAGATAAAAGGAGTGAAGATTTGCAGACAAGCAAATGGATATTGGAAAGAAATTTTTGATAAACGTAAAAACCCATTAGGAAAAGAATATTACTGGCTTTCTGGTGAGTTTGTAAATAAAGATAGAGGACAAGATACAGATATTTATGCTTTAGAAAACGGGTATGTTTCTGTAGTTCCTGTTCAATTTGATATGACTGCACATCATATGATTCAAAAATTAAATTCTTGGGAACTATAAAAAAAGATATTTTAATAGGAGTTTTGGTTTCATTATTCGCCACTTTTGGTGGTATTTTCTTGTATTTAGAATATTTTTCTAAATTTAGTTTTAATGATACATTAGAGATGATAAAAGAAGGTGGTTTGTACGGAAAAGTACTCGTTTTAGCTGCAATTCCTAATTTATTTGTGTTTTTTGTTTTTATTAAAAAGAAACAAGATAATCGCGCAAAAGGAGTGTTGTTGGCTACTATTTTAATTGCGCTAACAACGCTAATATTAAAGTTTGTTTAAAAAGAAATAATATATCCTCGAGCGCAATGGAGTCGTTTTAATACGGTCTCGATTGCGCTCGACCAGATAGCTTAATGCTTATGAAATATTACATAATTGCCGGTGAAGCTTCAGGAGATTTACATGGTGCTAACTTAATGAAAGAATTATATGTGCAAGATAAAACTGCAGATATTCGTTTTTGGGGAGGAGATTTAATGCAAGCTGTTGGGGGCAATTTAGTGAGTCATTATAAAGAAAGAGCTTTTATGGGCTTTTTTGAAGTTTTAAAAAACTTGTCTAAAGTTTTAGGCTTTATTAAGTTTTGTAAAAAAGATATTGCAGCCTTTAACCCAGATGTTATTATTTTTATAGACAACTCGGGTTTTAATTTGCGAGTTGCCAAATGGGCAAGAGAAAACAGATTTAAAACGAATTATTACATTTCTCCACAAGTTTGGGCAAGTAGAGCAAGTAGAGTAAAAGATATAAAAAGAGATATAGATAAATTGTTTGTAATTCTTCCTTTTGAGAAAGATTTTTACAAGAAATACAATTATGAAGTTGCTTTTGTTGGGCACCCTTTAATTGATGCAATTGCAGATAGAACCCAAGTTTCTGAAGCTGGTTTTAGAAAAGAACACAAGCTAAGTAATAAAAAAATAATTGCTTTATTGCCTGGAAGCAGAAAGCAAGAAATTACAAAAATGCTGTCGGTAATGTTGTCTTTGGTAGATGATTTTTCTGATTATCAATTTGTCATTGCAGGTGCACCAAGTCAAGATTTTTCTTTTTACCAAGAAATTATTGGTCAGAGAGAAGTGGCATTTATCAATAATAAAACCTACGATCTATTAAGTGTTTCTTACGCTGCCTTGGTGGCTTCTGGTACAGCAACATTAGAGACGGCTTTGTTTAAAATACCGCAAGTTGTTTGTTATAAAGGTGGTTATATTTCGTACCAAATAGCAAGAAGAATTATTACTTTAAAGTTTATTTCTTTGGTTAATTTAATAATGGACAAGGAAGTTGTGAAAGAATTAATTCAGGACGATTTTAATACCAAAAATTTAAAAGCAGAGTTAACAAATATTTTAGAGGCTTCGTATCGAGAAAAAATGTTTCTGCATTACTTCGATTTAGAGAAAAAATTAGGAGGGAAAGGTGCCTCTAAAAATGTAGCAACACAAATTGTAGCAGGTTTAAAATCGAGTTATTAATATGAGAAAATGGTATTTTTTAATTCTTTTAACTTCTTTGGGGCTTGCTTCTTGCTCATCAACCAAAACAGTTCGAAAAACGACAAAACAACCTTCAACTAAAATTGATAAAATTGTTTCGAACGCTTTAAAATATAAAGGCGTAAAATATCGATTTGGAGGAACCACAAAAAGAGGAATGGATTGCTCTGGGATTGTCTATGTTTCTTATTTACAAGAAAATGTACAGTTGCCTAGAATTTCTAGAGACATGGCAAAAAGAGGAGGTGAGATTCCTCTAAAAAAAGCTAAAAAGGGAGATTTACTCTTTTTTAAAACTTCTAAAAGTAGACGAAGAATTAATCATGTTGGACTGATTGTTTCTGTTGCAAAAAATCAGATTCGTTTTATACATTCTACAACTTCTAGAGGTGTTATTGTTTCCTCATTGTCTCAAAAATATTGGAAAGATGCCTTCGTGAAAGTAAAAAGAATATTATAATTTATTTTTAGTAACTTTCCGTTGCTATGAAAAGGTTGTTAAAATATGTGCCTTTACACTTTTTAGTGTTTTTAATTTTAGGAATTGGAATCCAATTTTATACTCAAATTTGGACTTTCAGTTTACTGAAGTTGTTATCTACTATATTGTTTTTATCAATTTCTCTTATTTTTCTTCAGAATAAAAAAGGCATCACATTCGTTGCATTTATTTTATACTTTTTTATTGGTGTTTCTACTGTTTATATTCAAGATGCTAGAAACTTTAAAAACTATTATAATAACTTTTCAAAGCAAGATGCTAAAGTAATTTTAAGAATTTCTAAAGTTTTAAAACCAGGTTTTTATTATGAGAAATATGTAGCAGAGGTTGTTCAATTAAATGAAGAGGGAACTAGAGGAGAAATTTTATTAAATGTTAAAAAAGACAGTTTAAATATCCGGCTTAAAATTGATGATAAACTGTTTGTAAATCCTGTTTTTAAGAACTTAATTCCGCCTTTAAATCCAAATCAGTTCAATTATAAATCCTATTTAGCAAAACAAGGCATTCATCATCAAATGTTTTTAGAGAGTTCTCAGTTTTTAAAACTCTCAAACTCTTCTGTTTCTTTAATTGGGATTTCAGAAAATTTTCGAGATAAAATTCAAGAATCATTATTAAAATTCAACTTTAAGAATGATGAGTTTGCAGTAATTAGTGCGTTGTTATTAGGACAAAGACAAGATATTTCAAAAGGACTCTTAGAAGATTATGCAAATGCAGGCGCAATTCATATTTTGGCAGTTTCTGGTTTGCATGTGGGTATTATTTTATTGATTTTGTCTTTCTTCTTTAAGCCTTTAGAAAGACTTAAAAACGGTGCTTATTTAAAAGCTTTTTGTATTGTTTTGTTATTGTGGATGTTCGCTTTTGTAGCTGGTTTATCAGCTTCCGTTGTAAGAGCGGTAACCATGTTTACTTTTTTAGCAATCGGGCAATCTTTTCAAAGAAAAAAAGTGGTAGAATTTTCACTAATTTCATCGATGTTATTTCTTTTAATAGTAAAACCAATGTTTCTGTTTGATGTCGGTTTTCAGTTAAGTTATCTTGCTGTTTTTGGTATTGTTTGGGTACAGCCAAAATTAGCCACTATTTACAAACCAAAATTTTTGTTAGATAAAAAAATATGGCAATTATTTACAGTCTCTATTGCTGCACAAGTGGGGATTTTACCCTTAAGTATTTATTATTTTCAGCAATTTCCGGGGTTATTTGTGTTGTCTAATTTAGTAATCATTCCTTTTTTAGGTGCTATTTTAGTTGGTGGAGTTGTAATAATCTGTATGTCTTTATTAAATGTTTTGCCACAATTCTTAGCCGATATTTATGGTGCTATAATTTCTTTAATGAACGAATTTGTAAGTTGGATATCACAACAAGAGCAATTTTTATTTAAAGAAATAGCTATTTCTTTTCTAATGATGTTAGGGTGTTACTTCTTTATCTTTTCTGGAATTCTTTTTTTGATTAAGAAAAAAACAATTCGATTAACCTACTTTTTAGTTTCAATTTTAATATTGCAAAGTCTTTATTTTATTGAAGGTAAGACAGCAAATGAGAAAGAAGCTTTTATTGTATTTCATAAAAGTAGGTTTTCTGTAATAGGGAAAAGAGAAGGTGATAATTTAGAAATACAGCATGATCTAGATACCGTAAAAACGAAAGAAATTAAAGCGGTGAAATCTTATAGAATTGCTGAACATATTCAGCGTATACAGAAAACTGATTTTAAAAGTTACCTCAGATCTAATGAACAAGACATTTTAATAATTGATAGTTTGGGAATTTATCAAGTAAATAATTTGAAGCATCCAATTGTAGTTTTACAATATTCTCCAAAAATAAATTTAGAGAGATTAATTAAAACGCTTGAACCAAGTTTAATAATAGCAGATGGTTCTAATTATAAAAGTTATGTGACACGTTGGAAAAACACTTCAATAAAACAAGAAACTCCGTTTCATTATACTGGTCAAAAAGGAGCTTTCATTTTAGAAAATTAGCTTTATAAATTACTTTTAAAACCTTTTTCAAAGTCTTTCCAGTTCGTATTTTTGTAATTGTTTGAAGAGAAATAACCTAGTATTTTCTCGAACATTTTTTTATCTAAATATCCAGGAATACTTTGTATCAATTCTTCTGTTTCTGTTAGAAAAATAGTGGTTGGATAAGATAATTTTCCATTTAACAGAGTAGCAGGTAATTGATGAAATCCTTTTCTGCCATTTTTCTGAAATTTAAAAGTATGATCTTTATAAACAATGTCTTCTTTTTCTTCACCGTCTAATTTAACAGCATAAAAATTGTCATTTATAACATTTATGATTGTTCTATTTGAATACGTTTCCATGTCCATTTTTTTACAATAACCACACCAATCTGTGTACACATCAATTAAAATAGGTTTTGGAGTCTTTTTATTTAAAGCAACTGCTTCCTCAAAAGACAACCACTTAATGGTGTCTTGTGCTTTTGTATTTATAGTAAACAATGTTATTGTTAAAATGAATAGTAATTTTCTCATAGTATGTGTTGTCGAAATTGTTGTTCCAAATTTACAAATAAACTTTTTTTAATAGTATATAATTTAGCTGTTTTAAGGCATGAAAAAACCTCATAAATTTTAGTTTATAAGGTTTTTAAATATTTATATATTATAATTAATGTACGTTACCCATTAATTTTTTCATTAGAGGAGATAGCACAATAACAATAACTCCTGCTCCTAAAGCATACATTGCTATTAATTCAAATCCGTCTGTGTATATAGCTAAAGTATCTAGTCCGCCAACATTAGCATCTGTACTCTCTACTGCCAATTGTTTAGAAATAAAACCTACAATTTGAAAAGCATAAGCAGAAGATAAAAACCAAATTCCCATCATAAAAGCAATAATTCTTTTTGGTGATAAATCTGTAATTTTAGATAAACCTACAGGAGACATAAATAATTCTCCAATAGATATTATTAAGTACATTACTAATAAGTAAGCAAAAGGTACCATTCCGTTTTCATCTGCACTTCCTTTACTCATTGCTAAGATATAGAAACTAATACCTGCTAATATTAAGCCAAAACCAAACTTGTAAGGTGTTCTAGGGTTTATGTTTTTCTTTGATAAATAAGCCCATAACAAAGAAATAGGAATAGCTAAAATAATTATAAACATAGAGTTTAATGAATTTGTCTGACTAGCAGTCATAATTCCTTCTAAAGCAATATTTCTAGACGCAAACAATGTAATTACACTTCCAGATAATTCGTGGAAACCCCAAAAAAGAGTCATGAAAAAAGTAATTAAAATTGCCATAAACAATTTCTTTCTCTGTTCTAATTCTACACTTGCTAAAATTTTAATTAAATAAATTCCAATTCCAATACCAATAGCTAAAAAGACCAGCCCAACTAAGTTTTTTTCACCAATTAAAAAAGTATCATCTGTTGTAATAGACTTGTAAGAGGCTAAAACAAAAGCGATTAATGGAACACAAAGTGTTGCTACTATTGGAATAAAAGTTTTTTGAGGAATCCCTGCAATTCTCTTTTCGTAGATTTCTTTACTTGGTGGCATACCTTTGTCTCCAAAAACATTCTTTTTAATACCGCTCCAAAAGAAAATTAAACCTGTCATCATTCCAATTCCAGCTAAGCCAAAACCATAATGATACCCATATTTTACAGCTAACCAACCGCATAATAAAGGCGCAATCCAACCTCCAATATTAATTCCCATATAAAAAATAGTGAAACCAGAATCTTTCCTTACGTCTCCATCTTTATATAAAGCACCAACAAAAGTTGAAATATTGGGTTTAAAGAAACCGTTACCAACAATAATAAAAGCCAAGGCTAAAAAGAAGGCAATATCATTCTCTACAGCTAAAACAAAATGACCAATAGACATTAAAATTCCACCTAGAAAAATGGAACTACGCATTCCTAAAATTTTATCAGAAATTTGGCCTCCAATAACCGTAGATGCATACACTAAAGAACCATAAGATGCATACACTGCTGCAGTTGCATAATCTCTATTTGACAAAGATTTAAATATTTCTTCAACCATGTACAGCGTTAACAACGCTCTCATTCCATAGAAACTGAAACGCTCCCACATTTCTGCGAAGAATAAATAGAACAATCCTTTCGGGTGTCCAAATAATTGTGGGTCTTCTACAGTAGTACTAACTCCTTTGTCTAACATAATTATCCTTTAATTTTTGTTGATGTATTTGATTTATTTATTAAATGCGTTTCTACAAAATTTGTCATTTTTGTATATAAATTTAAACGCGTATTTTTTCCTTTGTAAATTCCGTGTGTTCTATCTGGTACAATAAACATATCGAATTGCTTGTTGGCTTCAATTAAAGAGTTTATCATTCTGTAACTATTTTGAACATGTACATTGTCATCTCCAGTACCATGAACTAACAAGTAATTTCCTTCTAATTTATCTGCATAATTTACAGGTGAATTCTCATCATAACCACCTGGGTTTTCTTGCGGAGTTCTTAAGAAACGTTCTGTATAAACAGAGTCATAAAAACGCCAAGAAGTAACTGGTGCAACAGCAATTGCGGTTGTAAAGATATCATTTCCTTTTAAAAGTGAATTGGTACTCATGTGTCCGCCAAAAGACCAACCCCAAATACCAATATTGTTTTCGTCGATATAAGTACGTTCTGCTAATTTTCTTGCAGCTGCAATTTGATCTTCAGTTTCATACTTTACCAAGTTTAGGTAGGTAGATTTCTTAAAATCACTTCCTTTAAAACCAGTTCCACGGCCATCTACACAAACTACAATCATACCTTTTTGCGCCAACATATTGTGCCAATAATCATTACTTGCATTCCATTTATTAGCCACTTGCTGAGATCCTGGGCCAGAATATTGAAACATTAATAATGGATATTTCTTACTTTCATCAAAATCTACGGGTTTTATCGTCCACATATTTAATTCATTTCCATTAATAGAAATGGTAGAAAATTCTTTTTTACTCATTTTATACGCTGCCAATTGTTCTTTTAATTCAGCATTGTCTTTTATAACTTTCAGCATTTCGCCTTCAGCAGTATATAAAGAATAAATTGGCGGAATTTGAGAAGAAGAAAAGGTATTGATAAAGTAATTTAAGTTTTTACTAAACGAAGCTGTGTTTGTACCTTCTTTGGCGCTTAAATATTTTTTGTTATTTCCATCTAAATCAATAGAATAGACACCTCTATTTGTAGAGCCATTTTCTACGGATTGATAATAAATAGTTTTTTTGTCTTTATTATAACCATAGTAATTGGTTACCTCCCATTTTCCTTTGGTAATCTGATTGATTAATTTTCCAGAAAAATCATAATGATAAATATGATTAAATCCATCTTTTTCGCTTGTCCAAATAAAGCTATTATCATTTAAAAAAGTAAGATTATCTGTAACATCTACATACGCCTTGTCAGTTTCACCCAACAATAAAGTTGAACTATTTCTCAACGCATTTACTTTATATAATTTTAAATTATTCTGATGACGGTTTAAAGTAGTTGCAATTAAAGTCTTCGCATCATTAGACCATTTAATTCTAGGAATATACTCGTAATCACCTAAAGAAACTTTCTTTGTGTTTTTAGAAGAAACAGTGTACATATGTAAAGTTACAACTGCATTTTTCTCTCCTGCCTTTGGATATTTAAAAACTTGCTGATCAGGATAATTTTTGTCTCCAACCATATCCATAGAAAAAGTAGGTACGTTGGTTTCATCAAAACGTAAAAAAGCTAAATAGTTGCTGTTTTTACTCCATTCAAAAGCTTGTACAAAACCAAATTCTTCCTCATAAACCCAATCTGTAATTCCGTTTATAATGTGATTAAATTTACCATCTTTAGTAACCTGCGTTAATTTATTGCCGTTGGTTACATTTAAAATATAAATATTGTTGTTTTTAGCGTAGGCTATTTTTTTACTATCAGGAGAAAAAGTAGGTTCCTGAATATCTTCTCCTATTAAAGTTAGTTTTTTAGAAGCAATATTATAGTAATAAAAAGTGCCTGTAAAAGAACGTCTGTATATTTTTTTGAAATCTGTTCCTAAAATTAAAGAAGACTCTTCAGTATTAAAAACATAAGAAGAAAAACCCTCTAACTCCTTTAAATTATTACTGTTTACAATCGTTTCTACCTTTTCTAAAGTTTTGTAACTATACTTATCTACCGTTGTATTTCCGAAAGCATCAGTGTTTAACAAAGAATAAAAATCACCATTCATAGAATTTAAGGCATTCATTCCTTCTGCAGAAAAAGTGCCATCCCAAATTTCTTCTAAAGTAATTTCTTTAAGTCCAGAGGTATAATTGGATATTGTTTTGTGCTCTTTGCAACTAGCAAGTAAGATTATAGTTGCTAAAATGAAGAGTTTTTTCATTATAGACGTCGTTTTAATAAAAGTTTGTCAAGTTTACGTAAAAATTCGCAAAAAATGTTTTAAAAAATGAGAAATCTTGAATATTGTGTTAAGTTTTAACGGATTGATTTATATTTGTTGTTGATAGATTATAGGATAAGAAATGAGTAAGAAAATAACGGGTTTTTCTAAGTTTACGAAAGAGGAAAAAATAAATTGGTTGGCAGAAAATTATTTGAAGGGTAATTCAACTGCAATCGATATTATAAAGCAATATTGGAATGCTGATGAGAAATTGCAACAATTGCATGACGATTTCATAGAAAATACCATCTCTAATTTCTATCTACCAATGGGCGTTGCGCCTAATTTTTTAATAAATGGTAAAGAATATGCAATACCAATGGTTACAGAAGAAAGTTCTGTAGTTGCTGCTGCTTCTTTAGTTGCTAAGTTTTGGAGTACAAAAGGTGGTTTTAAAACCACCGTTTTTGGAACGACGAAAATAGGGCAAGTCCATTTTATGTTTGCAGGTGAAAAAGCAGATTTAGAAAAGTATTTCAATAAAAATAAAACAGAATTATATGCTGCAACGGCTTCCATCACTAAAAATATGGAAAAACGTGGCGGTGGAATTTTAGATATAAAATTAGTTGATAAAACAGAGAAGTTAGAAAATTACTATCAATTACACATCACTTTTGAAACGAAAGATTCAATGGGCGCAAATTTCATTAATTCTTGTTTAGAAGCAATTGCGACTGAATTTAGAAATGATGAAATTGAAATTGTCATGAGTATTTTGTCTAATTACGTTCCAGAATGTTTGGTAAGGGCAGAAGTGAGTTGTAAGATTGAAGATTTAGGCGTTAAGAATCCGCAGAAATTTGCAGAGAAATTCTACCAAGCAGTAAAAATTGCAGAAATAGAACCTTATAGAGCAGTGACGCATAATAAAGGAATTATGAATGGTGTTGATGCGGTAGTTTTAGCAACAGGAAATGATTTTAGAGCTGTGGAAGCTGGTGTTCATGCATACGCATCTCGTTCAGGAAGTTACACAAGTTTGTCTCATTGCACCATTGATAACGGAATTTTTAAATTTTGGTTAGATGTACCTTTGGCCTTAGGAACTGTTGGCGGTATTACTGCTTTACATCCTTTGGCAAAATTGTCTTTAGAAATGTTGCAAAAGCCATCTGCTAAAGAGTTGATGCAGATTATTGCAACTGCTGGTTTGGCGCAGAATTTCGCGGCTTTAAGAGCGTTAACAACCAAAGGAATTCAACACGGACATATGAAAATGCACTTGCAGAATATTATAAATCAGTTAGGTGCAAATAAAATAGAGAAAGAGAAAATAACAACTTTTTTCGATGGAAAAACAGTTTCACATGCTGCTGTAGTTTCTAAGTTTGAAACACTAAGAAAAGCAAAAGTAAATTGGGTAGATTTTACAAATGAAAGTGAAGTGAGAAGTTTATTGTCAAATTTAAAAGCGGATTCAAAACCACTTTTCGGTAAAATGAACGGACAACAAATGGTAGAACATGTAAGTTTTTTAATGAAGATTTCTAACGGAAAGGTGGCTGCAGATTATTTTGTAGAAGATGAAAAATCTGCAAGAAGAAAGACTTTTTTAAATACCGATGGTGAATTACAAATTGGATTTAAACCAGCCATGTTATCTGAAGAACCTTACCCAGTAAAATTTGCTACAATAAAAGAATCAATAGACGATTTAATTTTACAAGTGAATGATTTTGAAAAACACTTTAAAACAGTGCAATCAGAAAATCACCCGTTTTTTGGTGAGTTAGATTTTGAATATTGGCAGAAATTTCATGTAAAACATTTTACACATCATTTTAAACAATTTGGTTTGGTCTAATGAATTACTACTCAAACGGAAAACTTTTATTAACAGGAGAATATTTGGTCTTAGACGGCGCAAAATCTTTAGCGATACCCACAAAATTTGGACAAGATTTAGTGGTAGAGAAAATAAAAGAACCGCAATTAATTTGGGGTAGTTTTACACATACTGGCAATTGTTGGTTTGAAGCAGTTTTCGACTTACCAAAATTACGTTTGGTAAATTGTACTTTTAAATCAGAGAAAGAAGGAAGTGCAGAGTTTATTGCAGAAACGTTGTTAGCTATTTTAGAGGAAGCAAAAAGAGTAAATCCTGCTTTTTTAAGTTCAGAAAATGGTTTTGTTGTAAAAACAAACCTTACATTTCCAAGAAATTGGGGTTTAGGAACGTCATCAACTTTAGTAAATTCGATAGCAAGTTGGGCAAATATAGACGCGTTTCAGTTATTATGGAATTCTTTTAAAGGAAGTGGTTATGATATTGCTTGTGCACAGAATAATGGGCCAATATTTTATCAAATTCAAGATAAAAAACCTATTGTAAAACAGGTTGAATTCAATCCGAATTTTAAAGAAAATTTGTTTTTTGTGCATTTGAATCAAAAACAAGATTCTAAAGAAGGTATTGCTAAGTTTAGAGAAAGCGGACGCAATTTCGATAAAGAAATAGCAGCAGTTTCTAGTATTTCTGATGCGTTTTTAAAAGCGAATTCAATCATAGATTTTAATAAATTAATTGTAGAACACGAACATATTATTAGTTCGATTATCAAATTAAAACCAGTAAAAGAAAAATTATTCTCTAATTATTTTGGAGAAATAAAAAGTTTAGGTGCTTGGGGTGGCGATTTTGTGCTAGTAACAGGAAACGAGGAAACGCCAACGTATTTTAAAAATAAAGGATATGAAACAATTCTTTCGTATTCAGAAATGATTTTATAATAGCTAATTTAGGTCTCGACTGCGATCGGCCTGATAATGAATATATTAAATATGTCCTCGAGCGCAGTCGAGAAGTTTTAGAACAAAATAACATGAAGAAAATAGTAATTATTGGAGGTGGAGCAGCAGGATATTTTACAGCAATTAATGCGAAAGAAAATAATCCTGATTTAGATATTACTATTCTTGAAAAAGGAAAAGATGTCTTACAAAAAGTAAAGATTTCTGGTGGCGGAAGATGTAATGTTACACATGCATGTTTCGAACCAAAAGAATTGGTGAAGTTTTACCCAAGAGGAGAAAAAGAATTGTTAGGACCTTTTCATCAGTTTATGACGGGCGATACTTTTGAGTGGTTTGACGATCGTGGTGTTCCGTTAAAAATAGAAAGCGATAATCGTGTTTTTCCGGAAGCAAATACAAGTCAGGCAATTATAGATTGTTTTCAAAAATCTGTTGATAATTTAGGTATTAAAGTGCTAACAAATTGTGGTGTAAATTCCGTTTATCAAGAAGATAATAAATGGATTGTTAATACCAAAGAGCAAAATTTTGTAGCAGATCAATTGGTCATTGCCGCAGGAAGTTCTAAAAAAGTGTGGGAGTTGTGTGAAACATTAGACCATTCTATCATAGAACCCGTTCCTTCTTTGTTCACTTTTAATATCAATGACAAAAGATTGGTCGATCTATTAGGAACTTCTGTGCCGAATGCAACGGTAAACATTTCTGGAACAAAATTAGAAGCATCCGGTCCCTTATTAATTACACATTGGGGAATGAGCGGACCCGCAATTTTAAAATTATCTGCTTTTGGCGCACGAATTTTAGCTGATAAAAATTACCAATACAACGTAGAAGTAAATTGGTTGTCGAGACCAACAGACAAGGTTTTAAATGTTTTACTGAATTTAAAAAAGAAAGAACCTAGAAAAACCGTGATTTTAAAATCGCCATTTTCAGAGATTACAAGAAGATTATGGGAGCGTTTTGTGTTGTTTTCAGATATTGATAAAACCCATAATTGGGCAGATTTAAACAGCGCACAATTAGAAAAATTAGCAAATCAATTAACCAAAGGAATTTACAATGCAAATGGTAGAACTACTTTTAAAGACGAATTTGTAACGGCTGGTGGAATCGATTTAAAAGAAATTAACTTTAAACGTTTTGAAAGTAAGAAACACAACAACTTGTTTTTTGTAGGAGAAGTTTTAAATATTGATGCTGTAACTGGCGGATTCAACTTTCAGAATGCTTGGACAGGTGGTTTTATCTGTGCAAAAGCGTTGAGTGAGGAATAAGCGTCATTGCGAGGAACGAAGCAGTCTGTAACTTTAAATAAACAGATTGCTTCGTTCCTGGTAATAACATCGTAAAAATAAAAAAATGGCAAGAGCAGAATCAAACGAATTTCCAATAGGAAAAAAAGCACCAGATTTCAGGTTGATGAATACGGTTAATAATACAGATCTTTCTTTATCTGAAGCAAAAGGAGAAAAAGGAACTGTAATTATGTTTATCTGTAATCATTGTCCGTTTGTAATTCATGTAAATTCTGAATTGATAAAAATGGCAAATGAATACCAAGCCAAAGGAATTGGTTTTATTGCGATTAGTTCTAATGAAATTGAAAATTATCCACAAGATGCACCAAATTTCATGAAGCAAGTTGCAGAGGATTTAAACTATCCTTTTCCATATTTGTTTGATGAAACTCAAGAAGTAGCAAAAGAATATGATGCCGCTTGTACACCCGATTTTTATGTTTTTGATGCCGATTTAAAAGCAGTTTATCACGGGCAATTAGACAACTCTAGACCAAGTAATGGAAAACTTGTTAATGGAAAAGATATTAGAAGTGCTTTGGATAATTTGTTAGAGAATAAAGCTGTTTTAGAAAACCAGAAACCGAGTGTTGGTTGTGGTATTAAGTGGAGGTAGGGTTTAGTTTTCGCTAACGTATTTGTATATGGAAAGTTGCAGTGTAAAGGTGCTACAACTTCAAGGTATAGTAATAAAATAACAGAAAAGCACAAACTTTGTAGTTTGCACTTAACTGCTATTTTTTATATACGTGGTTGTGGTTTGTTTAATTTATAGTCCCACTAGGTATTTCACCTTTTATTGACCATTCATTATTTTCTTTAACTAAAATTTTTATACTAGTTCCTCCAGTATTATCTTTTAAGTTATATTCATAAATTATTGCTTTTTTCATATCTTTAGTAAATAAAGGTTCTGAAAATCTTAATATTGGAATTGAAGAATTATATTTTTTTCTATCTTTTAAAAAAATAATTAATACATTATCTTTATTAAAATTCCTCTCCCATTTTCTTAAAGACCAATTTTTATAACTGCTTTTTATTTCATCTAACTCATTAAGAGATATAATATTTTGAACTTTTTTGTACAATATTTGATAAGCAAAAGTATTTTTTTTTGAATTATAAGCTCTATAATATGGATTTAAAATTGAAGAAGGTTTTATCTCTGTATTATAAAAAGTTTCGCTAATTAATCTTACTGAATCATATTTATTTAAGACTAGATTTATAATTTTATCAGTTTCTTTTTTTGTATTTTTTTTTTGAGAGGTACATGATATGATACCAAACAAAAATATTATTATTAAATTATATTTTATTTTCATAATTTTATTTTTAGTTACATTTATTTCCTTTTGAATCTGAAGAGTTAGTATCCTCCGCTAGATTTTCGGCTTCAATTCTAGTTCTATCTGTATCATTTAAATCAGATGTTTGGTTATATATTTCTGTTCCATATAAGCCACCCCAAGCTAAATCTGTATAATATTGAGAAGTATTAGAATTGCTATCCCAAACTGATAAAGCATTGGAGATAGTTGCTATATAATTTCTTGCCATTTCTTCATGCTGATATTTATTCCATGCAGTACCATTATTTGGATTACCATATTTTTTGTTAACCAATTCGTTCCAGAGTTCTGGGAATGTTTTTTTGAAACCGCTGACATTTGAATCAACGTAACTCAAAATATATGCATGAATTGCTTCATGGATTATTGTTCTAGCTATAGATAATTTAGTTGCAGAATTTACATAACTTGTATTAAGTTTTGTAAGGTAATTACTTGCTGTTTGATTATCCCAATCTGTATTTGCTGCATCAGTTGTGTTAGTGGTTTCGAGTGTCCAATTAAAATCTGCATTTTCACCAGCAAATTGATTTACGATATCTTCAATAGCTTTTCCACTTTGTATCGCTTCTAAAATTGCTTTAGAGCATGCGTCTAAATTATCTGTATCAATTTTATCATCAATTGTTGAATTTGCATTAGAGTTTCCACCAGTACCAGTTCCACCTCCACTACCGCCTCCAACGTCATTCCAACTAAAATCATCATTATTATAGAAAAGAAAAGGAAGTTTTAATTTATCTTCAAATGTTGAAAAATCATCTTCAGACTTATTTATGAATACTTTCAGGTTTACTCTTA
Source organism: Polaribacter sp. ALD11 (assembly GCF_002831685.1). Lineage (NCBI taxonomy): Bacteria > Pseudomonadati > Bacteroidota > Flavobacteriia > Flavobacteriales > Flavobacteriaceae > Polaribacter > Polaribacter sp. ALD11. The sequence goes on from NZ_CP025119.1 coordinate 3,230,772, forward strand.
GATTTTCTTGATTTAGGTCAAAGAATAAATATGAATAAGTTTCTGTAGTCTTTGTTTTATAATTTTTTCCTTTTTTAGTGAGTTCTAAATTACTTCTTTTTAATGGGATATAAATTTTTTGATTAGTTACTTCTCCATTTCCCCAATTTAAATCGCCTTTAAAAAACACATTATTCTCCATAGGGAAATTTTTATTTTGCTCAAACCAAGATTTTACTTGATTTATTTGCTCTTGTTTTTCAGATAATAATACATCTTATTCTTGACAACTGTTGAGAAGTAATGTAACTCCAAATAATATAATACCAATTTTTAAAAGTTTAAATAATTTGTTTTTTTTCATTTTCATGATTTTTTAAATTTACTAATTAATTTTCAGTTTTCAATTCAGCCGTTTGAGTGAGATATAAACCACAACTTTAGACGATTATGTGACGTTTTAATGACCTATTAATCGGTGTTAGCGAAGTTATCATTTTTTAGGTTTAGAAACAAAACAAACTATTTCAGAAAAAATATTGTTAAATTTTCAAATAATTCAAAGGAAAATGAATTAGTTATAGAGTTAGAACCATAGTAGTGGGCATTAAATTAGAAATAAACCGTATTCATTTTTGTAGTTTTTTTAATCAGTTAATTTTCGCATAATCCATTCTAATGGTCCAGATTTTTTATAGCTTCTCCAAACTACAGCAAATAGGACACAAAAAAAACTAAATGCTAAAGCATAAATCACTGAAAATTCAATAGCGTAATTTCCCATTTTAGAAGGGTTTATTATTTCAATAATTCCCATTCCAATAATTACGTGTGCTACGTAAAATGTTAACGCTAATTGGCCAGTTTTATTTAAAGCATCAATTATGAGGCTGTTTTCAAATCTCTTAGCAATTAGTATACAAGCAGAAATTACTGTAAAAGCAATTGCAATGCCGTTTAACATATAAACTGGCAAAGGTGGCATTGGGTTTGTTCCTAGTATTTCAGTTAATTCCTTCGCTATTTCTTGGTTTCCTTCTGATATAAATAAAATAGTTACAGATGACAGTATTTGGATTGAAATAAAAATAATTGCACTAACCTTAAAAGTCTTTTTTATAAATTTATCGTTGTGTAAGTCTTGTTTTCCAAACCAATAACCAAATAACATAAAAGCAGTCCAAGGAATTACTGGATGAAAACCATTAAAAAAGAGGTTTCTCATAAACCCTTTGAGAGTCCAAAAGTCTTGATAGTTTAAAGTCTCGAAATTCCAACCAGTTTCGTAACTCCAAAATATCATTAGTAAAGGAAATGTTATGATTAAGATTATTGCAGAAATTAAAATATTTTTTTCTTTACAAGTAAGCAACAAGAGGGTTATTATCATATAAACACCATAAAAATGTAGAATGTCTGCTGGCCAAATAACAATGTATGAGGTTCCAATAACAAATAGAAATACAGCTCTTTTGACAATTTTAAAGCGAACAATTTTTAATTTAGCTTGGTCTTTATTTTTAATAGCAGAATTCGTCATTAATGCAACACCTATGCCAGCTAAAACAACAAAAGTAGCAGCTGCTTTTCCATCGAAAATACTTGCAGCAGATTTTATCCAGTTGCGTCCATTATCGCCAAATACAACTTTAAAGTTCACAATTATCATTCCCATAACTGCCAGCGCTCTAGCTACATCAATTCCTATTATTCTTTTTTTCATCCTTTTGTTGTCTAATAGATTCGTTAAATTCAAAAAAAAAACATACTAATTAAAGAAGATTTAGGCAACTGAATTCGTTACGGATAATCAATATTGTATAGCTTCGAAATTTTAATTTTTAAATCTGAAACAAAAATATTACAGAAAATTTTGTTCTGTTAGTCATTTTAGGACATTTTATTTTATCGGGATATATATTTCTGTGAGCAGTTCTTCTTTAGGTGTGTTATCTTCGTCATTTAAATAGAATTCTAGTATCGGTAAGTCTAATAATTCTAGTTTTAAATTAAGGAATATGAAAGGGAATATTAAATTATAAGTTTCATGTGATTTTTCATGACTTCCTTGATGAGTAAATTTGATGTATTTCTGACTTTTGATAGTCTTAGTTCTAAACAAGTTGTTTTGAATTTTAGTAAATGATTCAGGAATGATTATTGCAGCACTATATCTACAATTTAGGTCATCAGTAATATGATTGTCGTCTAATATCTCTGCAAGAAAAATAGAATTATCATCTATAATAGCTAGTTTTTTAGCATAGTTAAGTAGTTTCGACCAAGTTAAAGTTATCTTTTTTATATCACCATACGATCCTTTATGTTCTATGTATAAAATGTTGAAATCAGGTAATAATTCAATCTTGTAATCAATTTTTTGTTGCACTAAATTAGATTCATTATTTAATTTCTTAGCAGTCGAAATAATTTGGATATTGGCTTTGTTTCTAAATTTTGAAGGAGAAACACCAAATTTATTTTTAAATGCCTTATTAAATACGGCTAAATCATTAAACCCAATTTTAAAAGCAATATCGCCAATAGCATTATTAGTATATTTTAAATTTTCAGCTGCTTTTTCAATTCGGATACGTTTGATGTATTTTCCTATAGATTCTTTGTTTAGAGAGGTAAAAATCCGATTCATATTTCTATATGAATAGTTGGTAATGTTTTCAACTTCTTTAACACTAATAGATTCGTTAAATTTAATAGTAATTAAATCTATAAGTTTATTATATCTTTTTATTTGTTCTGAAGAATGCAATAGTTTAAATAAGTTTTTGTCAATTGATTAGAACATAGTCGAATATGTTGTACGTGGCAGTTCGTATGAGTTTTTATTTATCTAATAATCTTCTATGATAATTTATTTGCCCAAGATGATACGTCAAATGAATAGTTAAATGAATTAATAAATACTCAGTTGATTCTACTTTTGAAAATTTTAAAACAGGATAATCTTCATTCAATTCTTTATCTGTAACAGAAATAAGTGATTTATTAACCATTTCTATAGTTTCATTTATACGATTAATCAACGTTTGTCTTGGAACATTTTTTTGGCTAAATTCGAGTTCTCTATTTCTAATATAGTTTGTTTGTCCAATTTCTTTTCCAATAAAGGTGTGTAAATTTCCAATTAGATGTAACGTTAAGTTTCCTGCTGAATTAGAAATATTTTTTTCTAATCGCCAAATATTTGCTTCATTTTTATAAAGTTCTATTTCTGTAATTAATTTATTCAGGTCTCTTTCAAGAAACGTTATTAATGATTTTGTATTCATCTATTTAATTATAATTTACTACTATATAAATAAAATTAGCATTCATATGCTGCTGTTTTAGGAACTTGTATACCTAATTAGCGAAGTTATATTTTTAAAATACAAACAAACAAAATCATTTCAAAACTTTTACCTTTGAGTTTTAAAACCTTCAATCTTTCAATAAAAGAAACATGAACATAGAAAACGCACAAAAGCAAGTAGACGATTGGATTAAAAATCATGGAGTTCGTTATTTTAATGAACTTACAAACATGGCGCAATTAACAGAAGAAGTTGGTGAAGTTGCAAGAATAATTGCAAGACGTTATGGTGAACAAAGTGAAAAAGAATCTGATAAAAATAAAGATTTAGGTGAAGAATTGGCAGATGTTATGTTCGTTGTCTTATGTTTGGCAAATCAAACAGGAATCAATTTACAAGGTGCTTTTGAAAAAAAATTAGATATTAAAACAAAACGCGATCACGATCGCCATCATAACAATCAAAAATTACAATAGAATGACTTTTTTAGAAAAAACAAAACAACCACTTTTTTGGAATAATTTCGCAAAAGTAGCCATCCCTTTTTTTATCATGGTAACCTTAATTTCATTATTTATGAATAGCTGGGGCGATATTTTTGCAGGCGATTTTGCAAAAGTAAATGAAGTTAATTTTGCCGACGGAAAATGGATGAGTTTCTGGGGGCTTAAAGTTTTTTTAAGTGCTTTTTATGGTTTTTACGTCACCAATAAAAAAATGAAGTAAACAATATATTAGTTTTTAACGAATCGTTATAACATACTTTTCTGTAAAAATATATTTTAACACATAGGTATGTAGAGAATAAAATGATCTGTTTTCTATATGCTTATGTGTTATTTTTTATTACTTCAATTATTCTATAATTACAAGCAACATTAAATACGAAGGTCTTTAGTCTAAGCTTGTGGAATATTAAAAATAAAATTTAATAAAGGTCTTAGAATACTTCTTTACTTTATAGCTGTAAAATATTCACCATAAAATTTGGTAGTTTTTTTTTGTGCGTTAACTTTGCTTTTAGAAGTAAAAACAAGTAAGTAGCTATTATAATTAAAATCAGTTTTTAGAATGGACATATTGTTAAATGTTTTAGAGGATAAGAAAATAAAGGAAGAAATTACAATTTCTGGTTCTAAAAGCGAATCGAATCGATTACTTATTTTACAAAACTTGTTTCCAGAAATTGAGATTGAAAACTTGTCAGATTCTGATGATTCTATTCATATGCAACACGCACTTTCTACTGATAAAGAAACTGTAGATATTGGTCATGCAGGAACTGCAATGCGTTTTTTAACCTCGTATTTTGCCGTAAAGAATGGAAGAGAAGTAGTGCTTACTGGTTCTGAAAGAATGCAAAACAGACCAATTGAAATTTTGGTGAATGCGTTAACAGATTTAGGTGCAGAAATTTCTTACGAAGACAAAGTTGGGTATCCACCAATTAGAATCAAAGGAAAAAAGATAACCAAAGCAAAAGTTGAAATTAACGGAAACGTAAGTAGCCAATATATTTCGTCTTTATTATTGATTGCTTCAAAATTAGAAAACGGACTAGAAATTGAATTGCTAGGTAAAATTACTTCGATTCCGTATATTAACATGACGTTGAGTTTATTGAATCAATTGGGAATTGAGACAACTTTTGTAGGAAATAGCATTAAAGTATTTCCAAAGAAATCAATAGAAAAGCAAACCGTTGTTGTAGAGTCAGATTGGTCTTCTGCTAGTTATTTTTATTCCATAATTGCATCTGCAGAAATTGGTTCGGAAATAAAATTAACGGCATACAAAAAAGAAAGCTTACAAGGCGATTCTTGTTTAACAGAAATCTATAAACATTTTGGTGTAGAAACTGTTTTTGGCGAGAATTTTATCACCCTAAAAAAAGAAAGAAGTTCTAATTTACAAACATTAGAAATCGATCTTAAAAATGCACCAGATATTGCACAAACAATTGCAGTAACTTGTTTTTCTGAAGGAATTTCTTGTAATTTAACGGGTTTGCATACCTTAAAAATTAAGGAAACAGACAGATTAGAAGCTTTAAAAGAAGAATTAACAAATTTAGGAGCTTCGATTTCTGTGACGAATGAGAGTTTGCTTTTAGAAAAATCTTCAGAAATAAACAAAAACATTGCTATTAAAACATATAACGATCATCGAATGGCAATGGCTTTTGCTCCTTTAGCTTTAAAGGTTCCTATAAAAATTTTAAATGCTGAAGTAGTTACAAAGTCGTTTCAAAAATTTTGGGAAGACATGCAACAAATTGGTATTAAGGTAGAAGAAGTGTAAATAAAAGGCGAAACACTTGACAACGCCTATTCCGATATCGTATCTTTGTAGCTTTTAGAAGATACACATATATGAAATTATCGCACTTTGAATTTGAGTTACCAGAAGAGTTGTTAGCAATTTACCCTGCTGAGCATAGAGATGAATCTCGTTTGATGGTATTGAATAGGGCAGAACAAACTATAGAACATAAACAGTTTAAAGACGTTATAGATTACTTTGATGAAGGTGATGTGATGATGTTGAACAACACCAAAGTTTTTCCTGCAAGAATGTTTGGAAACAAAGAAAAAACAGGTGCTAGAATTGAAGTTTTCTTATTAAGAGAATTAAATGCAGAAAATAGATTGTGGGATGTTTTAGTAGATCCTGCAAGAAAAATTAGAATTGGAAACAAATTATTTTTTGGTGAAGATGATAGTTTAGTAGCAGAAGTAATAGACAATACAACCTCTAGAGGTAGAACTTTACGTTTCTTGTATGACGGTTCTTATGAAGAGTTTAGAGCGAAGTTATTAGAATTGGGGCAAACACCATTGCCAAAAGCAATTGCTAGAGAAGTAGAGGCCTCAGATAAAGAAAGATACCAAACTATTTTTGCAAAGCATGAAGGTGCTGTAGCTGCACCAAGCGCAGGTTTACATTTTTCTAAACACTTATTAAAGCGTTTAGAAATTAAAGGAATAGATTTTGCAGAAATGACTTTACATGTTGGTTTAGGTACTTTTAGCGCAGTTGAGGTAGAAGATTTATCTAAGCATAAAATGGATTCTGAGCAAATTGTGATTCCTGAGGAAACTGCAACATTGATTAATAAAGCGAAGAAAGAGAAAAGAAGAATTTGTGCTGTTGGAACTACAGTAATGAGAACGGTAGAGTCTTCTGTTTCTTCTAAGCATGAATTAAATGCATTTGAAGGTTGGACAAATAAATTTATTTTTCCGCCGCATGAATTTAGTATTGCCACTGCAATGATTACTAATTTTCACGAACCAAAATCTACATTGCTAATGCAAGCTGCAGCTTTTGGTGGGTTTGATTTTGTTATGGAAGCATACAAAGTAGCAATTAAAGAAGGTTATAAATTCTCTACATACGGAGATGCTATGCTAATTATATAATTCAATTTTTTATTGAAACATTAAAACCTCGCATTTTTAATGCGAGGTTTTGTATTTTTGCAATCTAATGGAAGTTAAAAAAAGAGATATAAGAGCATTAACAAAGGACGAATTAAGATTCTTTTTTGTTGAAAATAACGATAAAGCTTTTCGTGGAAATCAGGTGTATGAATGGCTTTGGAGTAAGTCTTTACATACGTTTGAAGAAATGACAAACATTTCTAAAGAAACTAGAGAAATGTTGGCAGCAAACTTTGTTATCAATCATATTAAAGTAGATTCCATGCAAAAAAGTAAGGATGGAACTATTAAAAACGGAATTAAATTACACGACGGCTTAATTGTTGAATCTGTACTAATTCCAACAGAAAAAAGAACAACAGCCTGTGTTTCTAGTCAGGTTGGTTGTAGTTTAGATTGTAAATTCTGCGCAACTTCTCGCTTAAAAAGAATGCGTAATCTAAATCCAGATGAAATTTACGATCAAGTTGTAGTTATAGACAAACAAAGTAGATTATACTTCAATCATAAATTAACAAATATTGTTTTTATGGGAATGGGAGAGCCCTTAATGAACTATAAAAATATGATGAAGTCTATAGAAATGATTACTTCTCCAGAAGGTTTAGGAATGTCTTCTAAAAGAATTACTGTTTCTACTTCTGGTGTGCCAAAAATGATAAAAATGATGGCAGACGAAGAAGTGAAATTTAACTTAGCGGTTTCTTTACATTCTGCAATAGATGAAGTAAGAACCTCTATTATGCCCTTTAATGCTACGTTTCCGTTAAAAGATTTAAAAGAATCTTTAGAATACTGGTATGAAAAAACAGGTAGAGCAATTACCTATGAATACATTGTTTGGGACGGAATTAACGATAAAAAAGAAGATATAAAGGCTTTGGTTGCATTTTGTAAAGCAGTGCCTTGTAAAGTAAATTTAATCGAATACAACCCTATTGATGATGGCGAGTTTCAGCAGGCACATTCCTCTGCAATAAATAATTATATATCTAATTTAGAAATGAACGACATTACTGTAAATGTAAGAAGAAGTAGAGGGAAAGATATTGATGCTGCTTGCGGGCAATTAGCGAATAAATCTTAACAGATTTTTAGACCTCTGGAGTATGCAAAAGTGTTAAAGTCTTGTTTATATTTCTTATTTTTGTAAAGCATGAGACCAGTAGAAATAATTAAACTTCCCATTAAAAATGAAATGGAACTCTTTGAAGAAAAGTTCAAAGATTCTATGCTTTCTAAAGTTCCGCTTTTAAATAGAATTACCTATTATATTGTACGTAGAAAAGGTAAACAAATGCGACCAATGTTTGTTTTTTTAGTTGCAAAAATGGTTTCTAATGGAGGTTTCGATGAAAGAACTTATAGAGGAGCTGCTGTTGTAGAATTAATCCACACAGCAACTTTAGTACATGATGATGTAGTAGATGATAGTAACAGACGTAGAGGTTTTTTCTCTGTGAATGCACTATGGAAAAATAAAATTGCGGTTTTGGTAGGAGATTTTTTATTATCTAAAGGATTATTATTGTCCATAGACAATGAAGATTTCGATTTGCTAAAATTGATTTCTATTGCCGTTCGTGAAATGAGTGAGGGCGAATTACTTCAAATAGAAAAAGCAAGAAAATTAGACATTACAGAAGATATTTATTTTGATATTATTCGAAAGAAAACAGCAACTTTAATTGCTGCTTGTTGTGGTATTGGAGCAGCGTCTGTTGGTGCGAATCAAGATTGTGTTCGGAAAATGCGAAAATTTGGTGAGTATATTGGGGTTGCTTTTCAAATTAAAGATGATTTATTTGATTATTCAGATGAAAAAATAGGGAAACCAACAGGTATTGATATTAAAGAACAAAAAATGACCTTGCCTCTAATTTACACCTTAAATAATTGTACTAAGAAAGAAAAATCTTGGTTGATTAATTCGATTAAGAAACATAACAAGGATAAAAAAAGAGTAAAAGAAGTAATTGCTTTTGTGAAAAATAATGGTGGAATCGAGTACACAACCACCAAAATGAACGATTACAAAAACAAGGCTTTATCTATTTTAGAAGGTTTTCCAGAATCTGAATATAAAAACTCTTTAAAAACAATGATAGATTACGTTGTAGAGCGTAAGATATAAGAGTTACGCTACTTTTATAAAGTTAGTAATTCCTCTACAAACTCTCTAGAATTAGATAATCTTGGTACTTTATGCTGGCCACCTAACTTGTTCTTTTTCTTTAACCAACTATAAAATAAACCTTCTTTTGCTAGGTGTACTTTTGGCGCCATTAAAGTAATATTCAAATAACGTTTAGCTTCATAATCTGAGTTTATAGATTTTAATGCATTGTCTAAAACTTCAGAAAAATACCCCATAGAATTTGGTTTTTTACTGAATTCTATAATCCATTCATGTCCTCCTTTTTCTTTTCCTTGCATAAAAATAGGGCCAACGGTATAATCTGAAATTGCAGCAGAAGCTTTTTCACAAGCAAGTTTTAATGCATCTTCTACGTTTTCGATATTTAACTCTTCACCAAAAACATTTATATAATGTTTTGTTCGTCCTGTAATTTTAATTCGATAAGGTTCTAGCGAAGTAAAACGAATGGTATCACCAATTAGATAACGCCATAATCCGCCATTTGTGGTAATTATTAAAGCATAATCTGTATCCTTTTTAACATCAGCAAGCGTTATTGTTTTAGAATCTTCGCCATGATATTCGCTCATTGGAATAAACTCATAGAAAATTCCGTAATCTAACATTAATAACAATTCTTTAGAATGGTTTCTATCTTGAATCGCGAAAAAACCTTCCGAAGCATTGTAAATTTCGTAGTATTTAAAAGTAGCTTTTGGAATAATTTTTTTGTACTGTTCTCGATACGGGTTAAAGTTTACGCCTCCATGAAAATACACTTCTAAATTTGGCCAAACTTCTAGAATGTTTTCTTTTCCTGTTCTTTCTAAAACACGATTTAGCAACACCAACATCCAACTTGGTACGCCCGCTAAACTTGTAATATTTTCGTTAATGGTTTCATCAATAATTGCATCCATTTTGGTTTCCCAATCGCTCATTAAAGCAACTTCTTGACTAGGAGCAGAGCTAAAGTCTGCCCAAAAAGGCATGTTTTCAATAATAATTGCAGATAAATCGCCAAAGTGAGAACCATTGTCCTGGTAGACTTCCGAACTACCACCCAATCGCAACCCTTTACCTGTAAATAATTGTGTTTTTGGGTTGTTATTAATGTAATTACACAACATGTCTTTACCCGCTTTCATATGGCAATATTCTAAAGCATCATCAGAAACAGGAATAAATTTACTTTTTGCATTTGTTGTTCCACTAGATTTTGCAAACCATTTTATTTCTGAAGGCCAAAATAAATTTTGCTCCCCTTTTCGACAGCGTTCAATTAAAGGTTCGAAAGTTTCATATTTCTGAATGGGAACATTTGCAGCAAAATCTTTATGGTTTTTTATGCTCGAAAAATTATTTTCTTTTCCTAATTCGGTGTTTTTAGCAGTGTTTAATAATTTTATAAGTAACTCGTTTTGTACATCTATTGGGTATTTTAAAAATAACTCAATTTGATGTTTTCGTTTCTTCAAAAACCAAGAAATTATAGAATTGATAATCTGAAAAGCCATATAAATGCGTAAATTTGTTTTGGACGATTTTAGAACAATTATCGTTTTAAAACCAAAGTCTAAAAATACTAAAATTTGTGCAATGATTTACCAAGGAGTTTTAAAAAAAATGATGACCGAAAATGCTGATGAAATTCAGTATTATTTAGATATGAAAACTGATTTTTTAAACATGAATCAGTTACTAAATAAAGAGATTTCTTTAAACTTTGTAACGTATGAATGTCTAAGCTGCCATTTGGAAAAACAAGTTTACAGACAGGGTTTTTGCAAATCTTGTTTTTTTGATGCACCGAATGCTGGTGATTGGATTATGCGACCAGAATTAAGTAAAGCGCATTTAGATGAAGAGGATAGAGATTTAACGTATGAAAAAGCGGTTCAATTACAACCGCATATTGTCTACTTAGCCAATTCTGGTAATGTAAAAGTAGGCGTAACAAGAAAAACACAAGTACCAACACGTTGGATAGACCAAGGTGCGCACGAAGCAATTGAAATAGTGGAAGTACCTAACAGATATTTGGCGGGAATTACAGAAGTTGCTTTAAAAGATCACGTGGGCGATAAAACCAATTGGCGTAAAATGTTAAAGAATGATATTGAAGATGTAAACTTGGTGGAGTGGAGAGAAAAATTGAAAGAATTTATACCAGAGGAAGCTAAAGAGTATTTTATTGAGAATAATTCTGAAACGAATTTAAAGTTTCCTGTTTTAAAGTATCCATTGAAACCTAAAAGTTTGAATTTAATAAAAACACCAACTTACAAAGGAAAACTTATTGGAATAAAAGGACAGTATCTAATTTTTGAAGATGAAACTGTTTTTAATGTAAGAAGTAATGAAGGTTTGGTGGTTTCTGTAGAGGTTTAGGTGTTATGCTTGTCGAAGAATTTCTTAATCACTTCGACAAGCTCAATATATTTCTGTGAAACAACTATCTAGGCGAAACCAATTTTTCTAAAACACGTTCTACGCCAAAATTATCATTACTTTCTGTAGCATAATTTGCAATTTCTGTAATGTCTTTATGCGCATTTCCCATAGAAAAACTAAAATCTGCTTCTTGTAACATTTCGATGTCATTATGGTAATCACCAAAAACCATAGTTTCTTCTTTAGAAATATTTAAAAGTTGCTGTACTTCTCTTAAAGCATTTCCTTTATTGGCGTTACCTTCTGAAACATCTAACCAATTCTGCCCAGAGACTTTTAGTAAATAATCGCCTTTTAAGTGTTTTAATTCCGGATAAATAAACTCTTCAGAAGAAGAAAAATGAAATACGGCTATTTTTAGAATTGGAGTTGTTTTAGTTATTTCCATTAAATCATCAACAATTTCAAAACTATGATAATATTCTTGAAATAATTTGATAAATTTTTGATCTTTACTTTCTATATAAGCATTTTTTTGAGTGCATAAAACAATATTAGCACCATCAATATTTCTTAAAACCGGAAGTATTGTTGTAACTTTTTTTTTGTTTAAAGACTTTAAGAGTAAAAGGCGATTTCCCTTTTTAGCAATGGCACCATTTTCTGCAATTACAAAAATTTCGTTTTTAATTGTCGCTAACTTGTCTACAATACTATTGTATTGTCTGCCACTTGCAGCGCAAAAAAGTATGTTTTGCTGTTGTAGTTTTTTAAAAATTTCAAAAAAAAGCGGGCTGACTTCGTTTTTAGAGTTTAGTAGTGTTCCATCCATGTCAGAAACAACCAACTTTACTTTAGTTAAATCCATTTATTAAGACTTCTTGGTCGAGTTACGTTCTACTAAATCAGTTTTTATAATTACCGTTTTTGGCCCTTCTTTTTCTTCAGATTTGTTTTCTAATCGGTCAATTAACAACTTAGCCGCAGTTGCACCCATTTTTTCTCCATGTTGGCTCACTGTAGTCATTTTTGGTTGAGAATGTCTTGCTAAAATTCCGTTAGAAAAACAGACTACAGCAAAATTTTCAGGTACTTTTAAACCTCTTTTTTGAGCTGTTTTCATAGCAGCAATGGCAGAAGATTCATCTGTTGCAATAACAGCATCAATTTCATTTGCTTCAAAAATAGGAGCTAAAATACTTTCATATTTTTTATAATCTTCTTCTAGAATATTTATGATAAGGTTGTTATTTATTGGTAAACCTGCTTTCTCTAATCCTTTTATGTACCCTTGATGTCTTTTTTTACCAATTTCTAAATTGCTAATTGTAGAAATAAATGCAATATTTTTACTACCAGATTTTGCTAAATATTTAACGGTTTTTGAAGCTCCTTTAAAATCATCTGTAATTACTTTGTCGCAATTTATAGGTTCTGCAACTCTATCGAACATTACTATAGGTGTGCCGTTTTCTAGTATTTCTTCACAATGTTTAAAGTCGTTTTTTAAAACCGTTTCTTCTGCCAAAGAAAGAATAAAGCCATCGATACTTCCGTTAGAAAGCATTTCCATAGTTTCTACTTCTTTTGTGTAAGACTCATTAGAAATACAAGAAATGATTTTATATCCTTTTTCATTGGCTACTTTTTCAATACCATTAAAAACCTGAGCAAAAAAATAGTTTAACATGTTAGGAATAATGATTCCAATAGTTCTTGTAGATCTATTCTTTAAACTTAAAGCATTAAAATTTGGCTTGTAATTGTTCTCTTTAGCATATTTTTTTATCTTTTCTTTCGTACTTACGCTAATTTCATAACTGTCGTTAAGGGCTTTAGAAACCGTTGAAATAGAAACACTAAATTCTTTAGCAATGTCTTTTATGGTAAGTCTTTTCATGTAAGTTAAGATATAAGTTAGCAAAATACAAAAAAGTCATCAGATAAGAGTAGGAACGTTATTATTTTACAATTTCTTCATTCTATGTTGATGAAAAACTTCATAAATTAAAAAAGTAAACAGTATTAAATACTCAATAAAAACAAACCATAAGTTCTCTTTCCAAGGATTATTTGCATACGCCTGATAGGTTAAAATAATAACCAAAGACCAAATGACAGGGAATTTATAGTTGGTAAAAACACACAAAATTAACGGAGTTGCTAAATACCAAGGATGTACTGTTGTGGCTGTAAAATAGTAAAAGCACAACCCAAATAACATCGCTGTAATTAATTGAATAGTAGTTTTATTCTTTCTGAAAAAAGTAAGGTAGATTAAAAATAGTATGGTTAAAATAGGAGTTACTTTACCAATAATAGCAATCTCATTATACCCTCTAAATAAGTAGCCAATTTCTCTTAAAATATAATAAAAACTTGCATTAAATTCAAAATTTCGAAACCACAAGCCTACAGAATTAGCATAGTTTGCAATTAATTCTGAGGAGTAAAAGGGGAGAAACAAAAGAATTGTTATAGAGAAGATAATTATATAGAATAAAGCTAGTTTAGAGACCTCACAGGTTTTGGAAATCAGTGAGGTTTTGCTTCGGCCAATAAACCATTGAAAAAACAAGGGTAAAAATAGCAACGGAATTAATTTTACCGAAACAGAACAGGCGATTAAGATGGCTGCCCACACCCATTTTTGTTGCTGTAGTTTGTAAAGTGCCCAAACTAAGAAAAATAGCATGACAGGTTCGAAGTGTAAATTACCTGTCATTTCTATAATTATAAACGGATTTAAAACATACCAAAAGATATTTTTAATTGGTAGGTTTAATTTTTCTAACAACTTTTTTCCGAAGTATATAATACCCAAATCGGCTAAAATAATGAGTATTCTAAGTACGACTACAGAACTAAAAATACTTTTATTGGCAAAAATAGCGGCTATAAAAAAGCATAATTGATTTAATGGTGGATAATTGGTATAATGGCTTCCGTTTAACTCTCCCATACCTTCATACAATATTGAAGCTTCTGAAACTGGCCGTAGATTTTGTGTAATAAAAGTTTCTGGGAATGATAAATATGGGTTAAATCCATTTAAAATCATGCGTCCATCCCAAATAAATCGGTAAAAATCTTGTGATAAGTTGGGTATTGAAAATAAGAAAACAAGTCTAAATAAGATGGCAACTCCAGCCAATGTAGTAAACGAAATATTTTCGTTTTTTATCAATATATAAAAACCAACAAACAAAGAAAACCATAACAAGCAAAGCGTGTAAAATTCGGTTCTTTCTAGAAAATAAGCAAAGACAAAATAAAGTACTACACTTGCTATAATTGTAAAAATGCTGCTATATTTTTTAAAAAAAGCCATTATGCTTTAGAGAATACAGATTTAAAAAAGACATAACTAAAACCTATAAAAAGCATAAAGTGGAATGGGAAAAGACCGAAATCTCCACCTTCATTACCAACCACAAATGCGCTGTACATTCCAAAGACAAAATAAAGAGCTAAGATACCTTCTAAAATTACATGAACAGAAGGTTTTTTCTTAATGTATTTATTGTTTTTCCAGCCGTCTTTTATTGTTTTAATATTGAATTTTGGCGTTCTTACAAATTCGCTTTTTTTACCAAAATGACCTTCTAAAACTGCAACGGTATTGTGCAGGGAAAAGCCCATTGCGATAGAGAAAAAGGTAAAAAAAGCACCAATGTACTTAAAGAAGTTTTTAATACCGCCACCGTAACTGTTCTTATACATATACCAGTAGCAAACAAAGAAAATGAGCGAGCTTATTACGAAAAAACTCATTACATAAAAATAGATTTTTAAATGAGTATATTCATTTTTAATATACAACATTGGTATGCTTAAAACCGCAACTAAAAAAATACAGGTAAACATAGAGCTATTTAAAAGATGCAGTAAACTGTGTATTTTAGTCTTAAAAGAAACATTTTCGCTTTTAATAACGCGTTTCATCATCTTTTGAAAATTCTCTGCACCACCTTTGTTCCACCTAAATTGTTGCGACCTTGCAGCACTAATAATAACAGGTAGTTCTGCAGGTGTTTCTACATTTTCTAAATATTTAAATTTCCAGTTTTTAAGTTGTGCTCTATAGCTTAAATCTAAGTCTTCTGTTAGTGTGTCTCCTTCCCAATTACCAGCGTCATAAATACACTCTTTACGCCAAACACCAGCTGTTCCATTAAAATTAATAAAGTGTCCTTTACTATTTCTGCCTACTTGTTCTAATGTAAAATGGGCATCTAAAGCAAAAGCTTGAATTTTGGTAAGTGTAGAGTAATCTCTATTTATATGTCCCCAGCGAGTTTGTACAACGCCAATTTCATCATCTTTAAAATATGGCACTGTTTGAAACAACCACTCCTTTTGTGGTAAAAAATCAGCATCAAAAATGACAATAAATTCACCTTTTGCTGTTTTTAAACCTTCTTTTAAAGCACCAGCTTTAAAACCTTTTCTGTTGTCTCTTCTAATATGTTGTATATCAATTCCTTTTTCTTTAATTTGTTTAATATGTTTTGCAGTTGTTTCAATAGACTCATCTGTAGAGTCATCTAAAACCTGTATTTCTAATTTATCTATTGGATATTCTAGTTTCGCAATGTTTTTAAGCAAACGCTTCATTACGTACAACTCATTATAAACGGGTAATTGTATGGTTACAAAAGGAATTTCTTCTGAATTTGAAAAATCGAATTTCTCTGAAGTATCTATTTTTTTTCTTGCTTTTAAATAATTTAAAAGCAAGTTTAATTGCGCCAATGCATACATAAAAATAAGCAAAAGAGCAATAGAATATATAAAGATGATGATGTATTCTAAAATCATTATTTAAAACTGTATTTGAAGATCCAACCTAAAATTTTTACGCCTGCAAAGATACTACCTTTTACAGTTCCTGAAACTTTAGAAACTCCTATTCTATTTCGATATTTCATAGGTATTTCTTTGTAAGATAATTTTTGTTTTAATGCCTTTAATTGCATTTCAACGGTCCAGCCGTAGGTTTTGTCCTCCATATTTAGCGCTAATAATTTATCATATTTTATAGCTCTAAAAGGGCCTAAGTCTGTAAATTTTGCGCCAAAGAAAAGTTTCATTAAAAAGGTTGCCAGCCAATTACCAAAAATTTGTTGCGGTGTCATAGAACCGATTTCTCTTAATTCTTTTACACGTGCACCAATTACAAAATCTAAATTATCCTTTAGTATTGGTTCAATCAATTCGGTTAATTGTTCTGGGTAGTCAGAGTAATCACCATCTAAAAAAACGATAATTTCTGGTTTTGTTTTTTGTTTACTGATGTAATCCATCCCTTTTAAACAAGCATAACCATAGCCTTTTCTGTTTTCTTTTAAAACAGTAGCGCCCGCATTTTTTGCATTAATTTCTGTATTGTCTGTAGAATTATTGCTTATAACAATAACTTCTTCTACAATTTTAGGAATATCATTAATAACATTTGCAATAGAATCCTGCTCGTTGTAAGCAGGGATAATAACTTTTATAATAGGTTTCATTATCTTAAATCATTTAGACTATTTTCATTCTTAAAGGATGAAAAGTCTGTCCATTCTTTTATTTTTTTACCATTTTTAAATTTTGAAGCTTTTATTAATTGCTGTTTTTTATACATCAAACAATAACCGTTTTTTTTATTGTTTTTTAATTGACATTTATGATCTATAAATCCGTCTTTATCATAAAATAACCACCAATTATTCTTAACTCCTTTTTTAAAATGGCCTTCTTTTTTTACTGTTGAATTTTGGCTGTAAAAATACCAATATTTTGTTTCTAAATCGTCTTTAAACCTACCTTCTTTTTGGATGTTTCCGTTTCTATAGTAATACTTCCAATAAGAATTTTTTTGATTGTTTCTTAACCAACCTTCTTCTTTTATTTGTCCGTTTTTATAATACTCTTTATGGTATTTTTTTTGAGACAAAAGCGAGAAATTTATCAATAAAAAAAAGAGAAATAACCTATTTCTTTTCATGAAAATATTTTATACTTCGAAAAGTTTAGGAACATATATATCTTTTAAAATTGAGTTTATTTTCTTTCTTGTGAACTATTTTTTATTAACAAACGCCATTAAATCAACATCATTCCCCAATAAAACGTCAGTAGGATTTATTCTACCTTCTTCTGGTCCATTTTCTAATTTTAAAACCCCTCTTGGGCAAACTGCAGAACAAACACCACAACCAACACAACTAGAACGTACAATATTTTCACCTTTTTGTGCATAGGCTCTTACATCAATTCCCATTTCGCAATAGGTAGAACAATTTCCACAAGAAATACATTGTCCGCCATTTGTTGTAATTCTAAATTTTGATTTAAAACGTTGTATAAAACCTAAATATGCCGCTAATGGGCAACCGAAACGACACCAAACTCTGTTTCCGAAAATTGGATAAAACCCTGTACCAATAACACCTGCAAAAATAGCCCCGATTAGAAAACCATAAATGTCTTGAATGGTTTGTGTTTGAATGCCTAAAATTTGACTTTCTTCAGAAAAGAAAGTATATAAAGCAAAACCTGTCATTACCAACACAAAAACCAACACAGAGTGCACAATAATACGTTCGAATTTCCAAGAAAGTAAGGTTTTACTAGAGAGTTGTCTGTAAGGGTCTCCTAAAGTTTCTGCCAAACCACCACAACCACAAACCCAAGAACAATACCATCTTTTCCCGAAGAAATATACCATTACGGGTACTACAACAATTGTTAAAATAATTCCCCAAACTAATACAAACAAACCAAAACTACCACTATCTAGTAGTTCTTCTAAGTTCCATTTGAAGAAAAAATCATAATCTAAAGGAAACGCATTTTTAAAATCGTACCAAGGCTTTTCGAAACGAACTAAAATTTCTGGAATTAAAAAGGCAAATACAATTTGAAAGAACAAAACAGAGGTAGTTCGTAAAATATGATATTTATTATGACGGTATTTTATATACATTCTCACGGCCATAACCGTCATTACTGTACAGTATAAAAAACCATATAGAAACCATTGACTTGCAGGATTACCGCTAATAGATTTGCTGATAGGGTCTACTAAATACACCCAGTTTACAATAAAATCTGGATAAAAATAAAGCAAGATGTAAAATGTAACTAAAAATAGAAAAGCAAACCAACCAATCCAACCTCGATTTGTTGCTGCGTTTAGAAAAATTCCATCATTTTTTATTCCTGGTTTTCCTAATAAAACTACATCTGGTATTATAAATAGAAGTGCACCAATAATACCCAAACCAAAAGTTAAAAACCACATGAAACCTGTGTTGTCTGCCGCAAAACCTTTACCTGCTTTTTTAGCAAGCGTAAAACTTAAACTATGAGGTTTACCAGAGATTTTATACTGGAATTGTTCTCCTTTTTTCTCCCAGTTTTTTTCTTCGTCATATTTCTGAATTAGATTGTCATAATAATTATTAGAAGATGCGTATGCTTTTGTAACTCTGCTAGAAAATTCAAAAATATTTAAGTCTTCTTTTGTTATCACAGCTTTTTCTAATGCGCCTTTTATAACCGTACTTTTATAATTTTGTTCTTTTAAAAAAGTATCTAGATCTGTTTGTTTTAGACTGAAAGAACCTGTAAAAATAATTCCTATAAAGAAGGCCAATCCTAATAAAAAAATGACGAGACCTGATTGTTTTATGAGTTTCAAAATGATATTTTAGTTTTATGAAATTTAACTGTATGTGTTTTTTAATATCTATAAACGCTTTTATAGCGCTTTGCTGAAAATCCGTTTCCAGCTTTTCTTTTTGGGTTGAATATTTGTGTTATTTTCTTGATTGAATTTTGCTACAATTTCGGGTTCGTGTAATTTGTAAAACTCAGGGTCGAAATTAGCATCTGCTAAATACTCTACTACATGTGCTATGGTTTTTTTTTCGGTTAACCATTTATCAAAAATTTCATGACGCATTCGAATTCCGAAAGTATTTATACCTAAAAACAGATGTGTATTTTTGTCAAAAGAAATGGTAATACATTTTTGTTCTTTAGGGTGTTGCCATTGAAAATAACCTTCGTTTTCTTGCTTGCTTTTTTCGCTAAAAACCCAACCATAGGTTTGGTATTCAATATCTAAAAACTTTGCAGAATTAAACCAATGTCCAGGTTTGTATGCTGTTTTATTGTCACAAATAGTTTGCGCTAAGGTTTCCCCCATCATTCTACCTGTGTACCAAACAGCTTCAATATTTCTGCGTTGTCCAATCGCTTCATGTTGTTCTGCACAATCACCAATTGCGTAGATTCCTTTTATGTTAGTTTCTAAAAAACGGTTGACTTTTACACCTCGGCCTAATTCAATTTCAGATTCTTTCAGAAAATCTACATTAGGTGTAACACCAGCAGTTAAACCAACTACATTGCAGAATATTTCTTCGCCAGTTTCTTCAATAATAATAGATTTTACACGTCCGTCTTCATCAGATCTTATTTCTTTTAAGTTGGTACTTAATCGTAAATCTATGTGGTGTTCTTTAATGTGTTCATTTATCATTGCAGATTCTTGTGCGGGTAAAACGCCGTTCCAAAAACTATCTTCTCTCACTAAAAAAGTAACAGGAATTTTTCTACTTCTTAACATTTCTGCCAATTCAATTCCTATTAAACCACCTCCAACAATAACTGCTCTATTACAAACCTTATTGTCTGGTGCATATTTTTCTAGTTTGTCTAAATCTTGTTTATGGTACATGCCCATAACTCCGTCTAAATCTTGCCCAGACCAACCAAATTTATTAGGTTTAGAACCCGTTGCAATAATTAATTTATCATAGGTTAACGTTTCTCCGTTTGTAAAATCTAGCCTTTTTTTATCAGTATCAACAGCTCCAACAAAACCCTGTTTTAAATTGATCCTGTTTTTCTCCCAAAACCAATTTTCATAAGGTTGAGTGTGTTCAAATTTCATGTGCCCCATATATACATACATTAGGGCGGTTCTAGAAAAAAAATATTTTGTTTCTGCAGAGACAATGGTTATTTTCTTATCAGAATTTTTTCTAATATGTCTGGCAGTAGTAACTCCAGAGATCCCATTACCAATAATTACAATATGTTCCATGGTTTA
The DNA here is from genome assembly GCF_002831685.1 of Polaribacter sp. ALD11. NCBI lineage: Bacteria > Pseudomonadati > Bacteroidota > Flavobacteriia > Flavobacteriales > Flavobacteriaceae > Polaribacter > Polaribacter sp. ALD11. The sequence goes on from NZ_CP025119.1 coordinate 3,251,151, forward strand.
TTGATTGTAGCATTTATGTCGAAGGTCAAGTTAAGAACTTAATTATTAATCTATAATTTATTTGAATTTAGAATCATTATAAATAAAATCCCGCAAAGATATTTACAGTTTAGGGTTGTTTTGAAGTGTATAAATTTCTATGAAAAGCAGAATGTAAAAGAATTATGCTAGTAAGAGTATTGGTTTTAACTCTTTTGAATAAGCTCTTTAAAAACATACATGGCATTGGATTTAAATGGAAAATATCAATTAACAGATCTGTTGAATTTAGAGGTTTTGTACAGCAAGTTTATTAGAGGAAATGATACCGGATTAGGGCAAAGTTTTAACATTGGTTTAAGAGCGTTATTTTAACAAAAAGAAGTATTTTTATGAATATTTATGAAAACAAAAAAACTTCTTTTTTTACTACTAATTCTTTTAAACTTTTCATGTAAAAGTCAGGCGAAAAAAATTAATGGAGTAAGCTTTGTTGCTTCTAGAGACTCTATAAGCAACCAACATATTAATCCTGTATTAAAGGCGCAAAGTAACTATGTTGCATTGATGCCTTTTGGTTTTATAAAAGAATTAGCATCACCTAAAATAATTCATAATACCAATAGACAATGGTTTGGTGAAACCAAAAATGGTTTGTTGCAATACGCAAAACGCTTTCAGAAAGAGAAGCTAAGTATTATGGTAAAACCACATATTTGGGTTTGGCGAGGCGAGTTCACAGGGAATATAAAAATGGATTCTGAAGAAAAATGGAATACCTTAGAAAATTCTTACAGAGAATTTATTTTAACCTATGCAAAAGCTGCAGAAAATTTGAATGCAGACATATTATGTATTGGTACAGAATTAGAGCAATTTGTTGTTAATAGACCTGCTTATTGGCAAAAATTGATTCAAGAAATAAGAAAAGTTTATAAAGGAAAGTTAACTTATGCAGCAAATTGGGACGAGTTTAAGCGCGTTTCTTTTTGGAAAGATTTAGATTTTATTGGTATTGATGCTTATTTTCCTTTGAGTGATAAAAAATCACCAACCACAGCAGAATATGAATTGGGTTGGAAATTACATAAAGAAGAAGTCTTAAGGGTTCAGCAGCAATTTAATAAGCCTGTTTTATTTACAGAGTTTGGGTATCGAAGTGTAGATTTTAATGGAAAAGAACCTTGGGACTCTAGTAATGTAGAAGGAGCAGTAAATTTAGAAGCACAAGCAAATGCTTTGCAAGCAATATATAACCAGTTTTGGAAAGAAGAATGGTTTGCCGGTGGTTTTATTTGGAAATGGTTTCATAGTCACGATAAGGTTGGTGGCGAAAAAAACAATAGATTTACACCACAGAATAAACCTGCAGAAGAATTAATTAGAAAGTTATATGGCCTTTAAAAAAATAGTACTCCTTTTTATATGTATTTCAATATTTTCTTGTTCAGAAGATACAGATATTTCTGTAGCTAGAAACCTGCAAGAATACATCGATGAAAATTCAACTATAGCAGAAAAGCCAGTGGTTGCCTATGCTGCAAATGCAGAAGCGAATACTAGTTTAACCTATATTTTTTATTACCCAGAAGTTGGAGCTTCAGATATTAGATATTACGAATTAACAGACGCTTCTTTAAATAAAAATGATTTTATAAATTACAGAAGACAAAGCTTAGGTAGCGAAGCTGTTTTTGGTGGTAAATTAAAGCGTTTTTCACGCTCTAGCGATGTAGAAACATGGTGTTTGGTTACATATGTAAAAGACGGAGGTTTAAGAATTTCTAAACCTATTAAGTTAAACAATATCTCTAAATCTACCCAATATTCAGACGAGGTTATCATTAATTATAAAACGACTATAGAACCTAATTTTACTTGGGAAGATAGTGCTACAAAAGAAAGTGTTCTTTATTTTCAGGTAATTACAGATGAAGAAGAAGAGTTTATTTCAGGAACGCATACAAAAGAAAAGTTCTTTCAATATTACAATCTGTCTAATACCGTGGAGCCTGAAATTAACACTGTAATAGTAAAGGATTTAGTAGAGGATGAAGTTTACAACTTTACAATGATGGGAATTAATGAAGATAATTGGGTAAACATTATAATAAAAGAACAATTTATTCCTAGAAATTTAGAAGAATACATCGCTGTAAATACTGATAAAACAATAGATGTATTGGCTTTTGCAGGAAATGCAAATGGAAATAAAGAAGAAACTTATATTTATTTTCAACCTATTGAGGGGGCTTTTGAATATCGTTATTATGAAACGGAGAATGCACAGGTAATTCCAACAGATTTTTCAAACTATAAAAGAAGAAATTTAACGGATGTAATTCAGTTTGGTGGAAAATTCAGGAGATTTACGCACAGTTCTTCAGATGAGGTTTGGTGTTTGGTAACATATATTGTAAATGGAAAACTACATATTTCAGAACCTATAAAAACCAAAAATAATTCAAAAACAACTGAGTGGAAAACAGCTGTTGATATTACCTATCCTGAAACCTTACAACCAGTTTTTAAATGGGCAGATGGTACACATGTAGACAATGTTGCCTATTTACAAGTTTTTACACAGAGTGACGATGTTTTTCTATCTGGAACATATACTACAGAAAAGACATTTCAGTATTATAAGGAAGAAAATATAACGGATAAAATTCATACAGAAACACCACCAAGTCTAGTTTTAGATAATAGTTATAAGTTTTATGTATTTGGATTGAGTTCTGATAATTGGTTAAATTTAGTCATTCAAAATACATTTATAGCGGAATAATATATTGTAAGAAAATCTTTATTCTAGGTTTTTTTTCATTTTTTGATATTTTAGAAAATAGTTATTCAGAATAACTATTTAACTGTTTGGAAAAATAAGAGAATGCATCTTATAGCTTTTAGAATCGATTATGGTTTTAGAGTTTTAGGACAAAATAATAATTCTAATGGCGGTTTCGTTTTTGAATTGGACAATATTTTTAATCTTAATTTAATACTAGTTTTTAATTGTTTTATAGAAAACCGTTAGTTTAGCATAAAAAAAGAATGAGCACTTTTGCAATTGGAGATATTCATGGAGGTTTAAAAGCATTGCTTCAAGTTTTAAACAAATTAGAAGTAACAGAAGAAGATACCTTGATTTTTGTGGGAGATTATGTTGATGGTTGGAGTGAATCTGCACAAGTAATCGAGTTTTTAATTCGTTTATCAGAAGAAATAAACTGTATTTTTATTAAAGGAAATCATGATGTTTGGTGTCAGAATTGGTTAAAGGAAGAAGATGTAAATGCTATTTGGTATATGCATGGTGGTAAGGAAACAATGGATAGTTATGAGGGTTTTTCTGCAGATAAAATAAAGCAACATGTAAGTTTTTTTGAAGGCATGCCTTTGTATCATTTAGATGCTGAAAACAGATTGTTTCTACATGCTGGTTATACATCGATACATGGTGTTGAAAGAGAGATTTTTAAAGAAAATTTTTATTTTGATAGAACTTTATGGGAATTGGCATTAGCAATGGATAGAAGTATTGATAAAGACCATGTAATCTACCCAAAAAGGCTACAACATTACAACGAAGTCTATATAGGTCATACACCCACAACTAATTTCGGAGAGACAGTACCTATGAATGCTGTTAATATCTGGAATGTTGATACAGGTGCTGCTTTTAAAGGTAAAGTAACCGGAATAAATATTGATACAAAAGCCTATTATCAAAGTGATAATTTGCCTGATTTATATCCGAATGAAAAAGGGAGAAATAAATAAAAACGGTTATTCTTGCGAAGAATGATGAAAGTCTGTTCTAATTATGAAGAACGAAACAACCAAAAGACTGTTTCGTTTCTCATAATAATTACTTTTATTTGATCAATCAATAGTTAAAATTAAATCTTCAGAATTTACCATTACGCCTTCTTTTAACGTTATTTTCTTTACAATTGCATCTTCTATTGCAGTAATTGTTGTTTCCATTTTCATGGCTTCAATAATAAATAAAGGTTGGTTTTTACTTATTTTATCTCCCTTTTTAACCAAAATAGTAGACAACATCCCTTGTAAAGGCGCACCAATTTCTTTAGCATTATTTTTATCTGCTTTGGTATGTGCTATTTTATGAACTTTAACAGATTCATCTTTTATTTGTACAGCTCTTCCTTGTCCGTTCACTTTAAAATAAACGGTAACCATTCCATCATTATTAGCTTCACCAACAGAGTCTAAAGTAATTAATAAGGTTTTTCCTTTGTCTAATTCTATAATAATTTCTTCACCTCGTTCCATTCCATAGAAGAAATTTTTGGTTGGTAAATTAATTAAACTATCATATTTTAAATGCTTGTTATAAGCATCTGTAAAAACTTTTGGATATAATTTGTACGATAAGAAATCTGTAAAATCGATAGGTCTGCTTAAATCATTCTCAAATATTTTTCTAAAATCTTTATAAGCTTCATCAATATCCAATGGTTCTATATGTGCATTTGGTCTGTCTGTATATGGTTTCTGATCTTTTAAAATTAATTTCTGAAGATCTTTAGGAAAACCACCAACTGGCTGACCTAAATCTCCCTTAAAGAAACTTACTACAGATTGCGGAAACGAAATGGTGTCTCCACGTTCCAATACATCCTGAACAGTTAAATTATTACTCACTAAATACTGAGCCATATCGCCAACCACTTTTGAACTTGGAGTTACTTTTACAATATCTCCAAAAAGATGATTTACATCTCCATACATTTTGGTAATTTCATGAAAACGATCTTCTAAACCTAATGCTTGTGCTTGTGGTTTTAAGTTCGAATATTGTCCTCCAGGAATTTCATGCTTAAAAACTTCCCCAGAACCCGCTTTTAAACCAGATTCAAACGGATAATAATATTCTCTAACAGTTTCCCAATAATTAGAATATTCATTTAAAGAATCAATATTTAAGTTGCTTTCTCTATCATTAAACTTCATCATTTCTACAACCGAATTAAAATTAGGTTGCGATGTTAAGCCCGATAAACCACCAAGTGCAACATCAACAACATCTACACCAGCTTCAATTGCTTTTAAATAGGTTGCCGATTGAATAGATGAGGTATCGTGCGTGTGTAAATGAATAGGAATATTAACTTCTTGCTTTAAAGCTGAAACCAATTCGAAGGCTGCATACGGCTTTAGTAAACCCGCCATATCTTTAATTGCAAGAATATGTGCACCAGCATTTTCTATATCTTTGGCTAAAGAGGTATAGTATTTAAGGTTGTATTTTGTGTTCTTCGGGTTTAAAATATCGCCAGTATAGCAGATTGAACCTTCAGCTAAACCATTGGTTCTATTACGCACATGTTCAATACAAGGTGCAATAGATTGCATCCAGTTTAAAGAATCGAAAATTCTAAAAATATCAACTCCATTTTCCCAAGATTTTTCAACGAAGCTTTCTATTAAATTATCAGGATATGCAGTATAGCCAACGCCGTTAGAACCTCTAATTAACATTTGAAGCAATACATTTGGCATTGCTTTTCGTAATAATTGTAAACGTTCCCAAGGGTTTTCTTGTAAGAAACGCATACAAACATCAAAAGTTGCACCACCCCAAACCTCCATACTAAAAATATCTGGATTGTTTTTTGCATAACCTTCTGCAACTTTAAGCATATCGAAAGTTCGCATTCTGGTTGCTAATAGACTTTGATGTGCATCTCGCATTGTGGTGTCTGTAAAATGAATTTTCTTTTCATTTTTTAGCCATTGAGAAAATTTTTCAGGACCTAATTCTGTTAATAAATCTTTTGTTCCTTTAGGGAAACTAGCATTTGCATCAAACTTAGGAACGATAGGTTTTACGAATGTTTTTGTTGGGTCTAATTTTTTAACATCCGGATTTCCATTTATAATAACATCACCTAAGTATGTTACTAATTTCGTAGCTCTATTTCTAGGTGCTTTAAAAACAAATAAATCAGGATTTTGGTTAATAAAATTAACGGTTACTTCTCCTTTTCGGAAGGTTTCATGTTGTAAAATATTGTTAAGAAAAGGCATATTGGTTTTTACACCTCTAATTCGAAATTCTGCTAATGCTCTTCGTACTTTTCTACAAGCACCATCTAAAGTTCTACTGTTTGCAGTAACTTTTACAAGCATAGAATCGAAAAAAGGTGAAATAATTGCGCCTTGATACACACTTCCCGCATCTAAACGAATTCCGAAACCAGAGGCACTTCTATAGGTTGTAATTTCTCCGTAATCTGGTTTAAAATCGTTTTGAGGGTCTTCTGTAGTAATTCTACATTGAAGGGCATAACCATTTATTTCAATAGCTTCTTGATTGGCTATTTTTATTTGCTGATCTGCTAATTTATAACCGCCAGCAATAAATAATTGTGTTTTTACTAAATCTATATTTGTTACCACTTCGGTAACGGTGTGTTCTACCTGAATTCTTGGGTTTACTTCAATAAAATAAATAGCATCATCATCATCTACTAAAAACTCAACAGTTCCTATATTATTATAATCTACTGCTTTACAAATGTCTATTGCATATTTGTAAAGTGCCTCTTTTATTGCTGGTTTTAAACCAAATGAAGGCGCAAACTCAATTACTTTTTGATAGCGACGTTGCACAGAACAATCGCGTTCAAAAAGGTGCACCGTATTCCCATAATTATCGGCAACAATTTGAATTTCGATGTGTTTAGGATTTGCTACAAATTTTTCAAGAAAAACAGTATCGTCTCCAAAAGCGTTTAAAGCTTCACGTTTACTTTCATTAAAAGCACCTTTTAATTCATCTGCTTTTCGAATTACTCGCATTCCTCTTCCACCACCACCAGAGGCTGCTTTTAGCATAATAGGGTAGCCTATTTTTTCTGCTTCACTTAAAGCAATTTCAATACTATCTAAAGGTTTTTCATTACTTCTAATAACAGGAACGTTATTAGCAACAGCAACTTCCTTAGCTGTAATTTTATCTCCTAAAGACTTTAATACAGACACTTTTGGTCCAACAAAAATAAGTCCATTATCTTCACATTTTTGAGCAAGATTGGCGTTCTCAGACAAAAAGCCATACCCAGGGTGAATAGCATCTGCACCGCTTTCTAAAGCCACTCTAATAATTTCATCAATATTTAGATATGGTTTTAAAGGGGCGTTGTCTTCACCAATTTGGTAAGACTCATCTGCTTTGTATCTATGAAGCGAGTATCTGTCTTCGAACGTGTAAACACCTACCGTTTTAACGTTTATTTCTGTACAGGCTCTAAAAATTCTAATAGCTATTTCTCCTCTATTGGCAACAAGTACTTTTTTTATTTTCATCTTATGAAATATATTTTGAATTTAGGAATGAATTTTTCGCTAAAGATACTAAGCGAAATCGATGTAGTAGGGTGTTTTTGTAAAAATTATTTAAAAAAACATAAAAATTACTTTTTTCCTAAAGGATATATTTCTTGCTTGAGAAAACCTTTTGGGAAATTTTCATCTCCTTCAAAACCTATTTCTATATCTCTACCAGAATATGGAATGTAATCTGTTTTAAAGATATAGTCCCAAATACTTAGTGTAATTCCGAAATTTACACCAGATTTTCTTTCTTTGGGCAACACTTTAGAATGATGCCAAATGTGCATTTTAGGATTGTTTAAGATATATTTTAACCAGCCATAATCCCAATTAATATTGGCATGATTTAGGTGCCCAATGATAATATTAAAGAAATGTACCAATGCAACATCTTGTGCAGAAAAACCACCAATAATAGCCAACGGAATGTATCGTAAAGAATTATAAACTACAGGCTCCATCCAATGGTAACGAAGGTGTGCGGCAAAGCCCATTTGTTTTACAGAGTGATGTACTTTGTGAAAATTCCAAAGAAATTTATACTGATGCAACAATCTATGTGTCCACCACTGTACAAAGTCCACTACAATAAAAAAGAGGAAGATTCTCACAAAAAAAGGCAACGTATTAATTTCTAACAATTGAAAGTTGGTAATAGATACGCCCAGAAATCCTAAAATGTCATTAAATAGTTCTGCAGCAGCGTTAGATAAGGCTATTAGTACAATCAAATTCAGTAAAAAGAAGTTGAAAAACATGTAGAAAGTATCTAGCCAGAAGTCTTTTCTAAACAAAGATTGATTTTTACGCCAAGGGAAAATAGCTTCTAGACCCCAAACGACCAATGAAATGATAATTAAACCATAGAAGTAATTCTCCCAATTCAAATCCATAAGAACGGACTGTTTTATGTAGTTCCAATAATCGGAATAAGAATTTTTTATAATGTCTAAATACTTGTTCATTTACTTGGGTTACGTTTCTCTAATTAGCTGTATATTTATTTCCGTTTTAATATTACAAAAAGGGTGTCTCTTATCAATAATAAATTATAATATAGGTCTGTTTTTATCTAAAAACCTTACAGTAATTAAAATGACTAATGATGGTTTGTTAGTCTTCTGCTAAATTAAGATAATAAGAAAAGAAAGAATGACCATTTTATTTAAAATTTAAAAATTTATAGCTTATTAGTTCTTGTTAGCTAAAGACAATATTTAGACAGTATCAATTAAAAAATAAAATTATGAACAAACATAATGTGTTTTTCACTATATTTAATTTATAATAAAAATACTTAAAATAGAACGTTATGGCAAAATCACAAGATTCAAAAAAGAATGTAAAAAAGGAACCAGCTAAGACAACCAAAGAAAAAAAGGCTGCTAAATTAGCTAAAAAAGCTGCTCGTAATTAACAGCATGCGCATAGATTTATAAAAACCACTCTAATTAGAGTGGTTTTTTGTTTTAAAGGATTTATCTTTATCTGTGAAAACTAATACGCTTTAAAGATTATGGATATAAAACTTGCAGTACTTATAGATGGAGATAACATTCCTTCTGCCTATGTAAAAGAGATGATGGAGGAGATTGCGAAATATGGGAACCCAACTATAAAACGTATTTACGGCGATTGGACCAAGCCAAATCTTAACAAATGGAAAAGTTTATTGTTAGAAAATGCCATAACACCAATACAGCAGTATGGTTACACAACAGGTAAAAATGCTACAGATTCTGCAATGATAATAGATGCAATGGATATTCTATATTCAGAGAAAGTAGATGGTTTTTGTTTGGTTTCTAGTGATAGCGATTTTACACGTTTGGCAACGCGTTTACGTGAAGCTGGTATGAAAGTCTATGGTTTAGGAGAAAAGAAAACACCAAAACCTTTTATTGTAGCGTGTGACAAGTTTATTTATATTGAAATTTTGAAACAGCAAGCTTCTGAAAACGAGCAAGAATCTACAGAAGTAACAACAGATACTAAAAATGAATACGATAAAATAACCCAAAAAGAGATTCGTTTTATAGCAGCAACGATAGATGATGTTGCAGATGATGATGGTTGGGCATTTTTAGGAGATGTTGGAGGACTTTTACAAAAGAAACAACCCAATTTCGATTCTAGAAATTATGGCTTTCAGAAATTAACTCCTTTAATTAAATCGATTCCTACTTTTGAAATCGAAAGACGTGAAACAACTAAAGGGCGTTTGAAACTTATTTATGTGAAGATTAAAGAAGTGATGCCTAAGGGTAAAAAGAAATAGGATAATGTTATTGTGAGGCATTCGTCTCTGCGAGGTACGAAGCTATCTGTTTGTTAATATTCCTAGATTTTCACGTCTTACCTTCTCGAAATGATAACATTTCGCAATTAAAAAATTGATATTTTAACGAACACAAGCACAATGTACTTTTCACTATATTTAAGTTGGTACTTTTTAAAATTCCAGTAATATCAGCGAATGCCGTATAAATGTCGTTAATAAACCGCTATCAAACTGAAAACTTTGTGAATACTTTTGATTCAAAAACAAACTGAATTAATTATGACAGGAATCGGAAAAAGAATTAAAGATATAAGAGTGAAAAGAAATTTGTCTCAAGAAAATTTAGCAGAATCAGCTAAAATTAATTTAAGAACCTAAATGTGAGTTTTATATTTATCCTTTTAATCTAGGTTGGATAAAAAGAATGTGCCTTTTAAAAAACTAGATAAACACCTTTGGAGTTTCGTTCAGAAATTATTAAAAACTTCTACTCGTATAAATTGTTACACTTTTACTCAACTAGGTTGTTGCACTGTAAGTTTACCTGTCATGGCATTAGATGTTTCACAGAAAGGTAATAAACCATTCAATTAAACATTCTTCCAGAATAACAAACTGTTTAGAAAAACGCTATAAAAAGCTTCGATTTTATCCCAATTACTTCATTCACGACAAAATACCTGCATTTCACGACAAATTTTTGGCACTATTATTTATAATTGCCAAATTTCGTGAAAATTTCTGATTATGAATGAGCAAATACTATTTGGACTGCTATTATTTTTATTGCTAACTTTTACTGCACAAACAAATTGTTACGAGTCAGATTGTATGGCAACCAATTTTAAACCTACCCAGCATACAACAGAAATTGATAATCAAATTCAAGTAAAAGATAATACATCTTTAGTTTTTTTTAACAGCATAATGCTCTTTAGGATAACCAACTTGTCTTAGGGTGCTATTTATTGTAGTAATAATCAATTAACTGGTTATTACTATTACTGTTGTGAAACAAAAAAGTGATGCACAGTAAACTTTAGGAAGTTCTATATAACTAAATACCAAACAAAGAAAAAAATTAATAAAATAGTCATATTATGAAAAAAATTACACTTTTAATCGCATTTCTATTTTTAGCATTCAATAGCCAAACTTCTTCCGCTCAATTTACAGAAGATTTCTCTAGTGTATCTTGTTTCCCTTGTAGTTCGTTTAGCTTTACACAAGAAGGTATTCAATATGATGTTATAACTAATGGTAATATGGAAACGAGTGGGGGTTCTATTATTATAGATCCTGAAGCTTCTATCAAACGAAACGATGGAGGAGATTTTACTTTTACGAGTATATTAATAAATAATGTAGGATGTTGTGGTGCTGTTGTAACTGTTAGTGGGTATAATAACAATAGTTTAGTAGGGGATTCTCAAACCGTTTCGTCTAGCAATTCTGCAACATTAAGTTTTAGTATTGGCACAGTAGATGAAGTAAAAATATCAAGTATTGATTTTTTTAAAATTGATAATTTTTCTGCAACCAATATATTCCCAAATACAGCCCCAGTATTTGAGAACAGCACACCAGTTGCTACTTCAATTACATCTATGGGTTTCACTTTAGAAACAGACATCAACGAAGCAGGCACAATTTACTATGTAGTTTTGGCAGATGGCGCAACTGCACCAACAGCAGCAGAAGTAAAAGCAGGTACAGGTAACGCAGGCGCAAGTGTTGTAACTAGTGGTAATGCAACTGTAAATACAGGCGGTTTTACAAACGATTTTATTATTACAAATTTAACAGAAAACACAACTTATAATGTGTATGTGGCGGCAGAAGATGATGAAACCACACCGCTTTTACAAGCAAGTGCAACATTAGTTACTGTAAAAACATTTAAGTCTTTAGCAAATATTGTAATTAGTGAAATAATGTACAATTCACCAGAACGTGGTTCAGATGAAAATGAATATATAGAGTTGTATAATGCAGGAACTGCTGCAGTAGATCTTACCGGATATTCTTTCTCTAAAGGTGTTACACACACATTTACAACAGGTTCAATTGCTGCAGGAGCCTATTTTGTAATTGCAGTTAAGGTAGCTTCATTCGAGGCCGCGTTTGGTGCTGGTACAGCCGATGCAAGTTTGGTGGGTTCTCATAGTTTAAGCAATGGAGGAGAAGAAATTGAATTAGTAGATGATGTAAATCGCATTGTAGATTATGTACATTATGATAATCGGTCTCCTTGGCCGACAGGCGCTAATGGTGATGGACCGTCTATGGAATTACGTGATATAACATCAGATAATAATGTTGGAGCTAATTGGTCAGCCTCTAACGATGTAAGAGATTTTAGAACAAGTATACCAGGACCTGCTTATCTTAATAATTTGCCAATAAGAGGCACACCAGGTTTAGCTGCAAATTTTGATATTATTGCTCCAGTTTTCGAAAACAGCAAACCAGTAACAGCGTCAATAACAACAACAGGTTTTACGTTAGAAACAGATTTAGATGAAGCAGGTACAATTTATTATGTAGTTCTAACAGATGGCGCAACTGCACCAACAGCTGTAGAAGTAAAAGCAGGTACAGGTAATGGTGGTGCAAGTGTAGTTTCTAGTGGTAATATAGCTGTAAATGTAGGAGATTTTACCAATAATTTTAATATTACAGGTCTAACAAATAGTACAGCTTATGATGTGTATGTGATTGCAGAAGATGATGAAGCTGCGTCTAATTTACAGGCGAATCCAACAAAAATAGAAGTTACAACGTTAACATTATCACCAACAAACAACATTCTCTACGTTAAGAAAAATATAAGTGGCGGTAATGGTGAAGGTGATTCTTGGGCAAACGCAGTACCAGAATTAGCAGATGCGTTAGTTTGGGCAAACAAGAATAAAGCAAATTTCACTACAATTCCTTTACAAATTTGGGTAGCAGGCGGTACGTATAAACCCTTGTATAGTCCAGAAGATGGTGAAAATTTCACAAGTGATGGCAGAAATAATGCTTTTTCATTAGCCAATAATGTGCAAATCTATGGAGGTTTTGTGGGTACAGAGACTACGTTGGCAAATAGAAATCTAAGCTTACCAGCAAATACAACTATTTTAAGTGGAGATATTGGTACTGTTGATGACAATACAGATAATACCTACCATGTGGTAGTTAGTGCAGGTGATTTGGGTACAGCACGTTTAGATGGTTTTACCATTGTTGACGGTTATGCAGATAGTGATGATCCTGCGATATTGATAAATACCAAAGAGGTTTATAGTTGTTCTGGAGCAGGAATCTATAATTCAGAGTCAGTACCTTTTTATACAAATTTAATCATACAGGAAAACAGTTGTACAGAATCTGGTGGCGGTATGTTTAGTTATAAATCTAGACCAAGTCTTCAAAATAGTATTTTTAAAAATAATCAAGCGAAAGATGGTGGAGGTATGGCAAATCAATTTGAAACATCAGCTACATTACTTAATATATCTATCATCAACAACAATGCTACTACAAATGCTAGTGGTTTGTATAATGTAGATGACTCTAATGCAACACTTATCAACGTTACACTTGCAGGAAATAGAGCAACTGTAAATAGTGTCTATGATAAAGGAGTAGGCTGTGAAGGAAATTCATCAGTTACGTTTAAAAACAGTATTATTTGGGATGCTGTTTCTGGAGATTTTACGGCAGAATATTCATTACTTAAAGACAAAACAAATACAGATAATGGTAATATAGATGCTACAGATTTTACAGAAGCAAACCTTTTTAAAGACTCAGCAAATGAAGATTATAGTTTAAGCGGTTTTAGCCCATTAATTAATGCAGGAGATAATTCTTTTTACTCAGGTACTATTAGTACAGACAAAGACTTGGCAGGAAACGCACGTTTATTTGTAGGAATTCCTAATCCAGCTATTGTAGATTTAGGGGCCTATGAATACCAAGCAGAACCACTAAAAATTACAGCAACAAATGGTGTTTTATACGTAAACAAAACAACTACAGGTAATAAAACAGGAGAGTCTTGGGCAAACGCAATTCCAGAATTAGCAGATGCTTTAGTTTGGGCAAACAAAAACAAAGCAAACTTTAGCACAACACCTTTAAAAATTTGGGTAGCAGGCGGTACGTATAAACCATTATACAGCCCAAGAGATGGTGCAGATTTTACAGATGAGACCAGAGATAATGCTTTTTTAATGGTAAACAACGTACAATTGTATGGCGGTTTTACAGGTACAGAAACTACGTTAGCGGAAAGAGACTTAACCTTAACAGTAAATAAATCTATATTAAGTGGAGATATTGGCGTGGTTACTGATGACACAGACAATGCAAATAATGTAGTTGTGAGTTTTGGAGTAGTGGGTACAGCACGTTTAGACGGTTTTACCGTTTCTAGCGGTCGTGCAAATGATGCTAGAACTTTTAGTATCAATAATACAGATATTAGAAGATTTGTAGGTGGAGGAATGTTTAATAGAAATTCTTCACCAACTATTACTAACACTATTTTTATTGGAAATAAAGCGAATATTGCTGGTGGAGGTCTGTTTAATCTAAACTCTTCACCAGGCATTACAAATAGCATTTTTATTGATAACAGTGTTATTAGTCTTGATGGTAAAGGTGGTGGTATGTTTAACAATAGTTCATCTTCACCAACCATTACCAATACTACTTTTAGCGGAAATTCGGCTACTGATGGTAGCGGTATGTCTAATCAAGATAATTCAAATCCAATAGTTAACAACACCATTATTACTGGAATTATTTCTAATGATAATGCTACACCAGTATATAAAAACAGTATTATAGCCGATAAAAGTTATGATAACGATGGTAATGAAACTACTACAAACCTAACAGCAACAGGTCTTTTTAAAGACCCTACCAATGGCGATTATAGCTTAAAAACAGGAAGTATTGCTGTAAATGCAGGAAGTAATACTTTATTTACAGATGCAGGTGGTAATGTAACTACAGACAAAGATTTAGCAGGAAACCCGAGAGTATTTCAAAATATTATTGATATGGGGGCTTATGAATCTCAAACAGAGCTAATTCCTTCTGCTCCAACAACAACTTTAGCATTGCAAATTTATGCAGAAGCAAAAACAGTAGCCGATTTACAAGTAACCGGTACAGCTATAAAATGGTATGATGCTGCAATTGCAGGTAACTTTTTAGACAACACTACTGTTCTTACAGACAACACTACCTACTACGCAAGCCAAATGGTAAACGGAGTAGAAAGTACAGAGAGAGCAGCTGTAATCGCTAAAAAAATAAGTGAGGCTACCCAAACATTTTTAAGTAGCAACAACCCAACCGTTGCTAATTTAGTAAGTACGCCAAGTACAGGTACTATGGTAAAATGGTATGCAACTGCAACAGGTAGTACTGCTTTAGAAAATACAGATGCATTAAGTTCTGGTACGTATTATGTAGCGCAAACCACACCTTTGTTAACCATAGAAACGTTGGGAAGTGATTTTTCTCAACCTTTTGGAATTGCACTGCAATCTGACGGTAAAATTTTGGTGGCAGATACCGATAACAATGCGATTAAATTGATGGATGCAGATGGGACTAACATACAAATTTTAGGGACTGGATTTACTAAACCTCGTGGAATTGTAGTACAACCTGATGGAAAAATTTTGGTAGCAGATGCTGGCAACAACGCTATTAAACGTATGGATGCAGACGGTACTAATATAGTAACCCTAAACAGTACATTTAATCAACCTCATGGAGTTGCACTTCAATCTAATGGTAAAATTTTAGTGGCAGATAGCTATAATAGTGCTATTAAACGAATGGATGCAAATGGGGGTAATATAGAGACTTTAGGGAGCGGTTTTAGTTATCCATACGGAATTACAGTACAATATGATGGTGAAATTTTGGTAGCAGATGCTGAAAATAATGTCATTAAACGAATGGATGCAAATGGGGATAACATCGTAACTTTAGGAACTGGTTTTATTGCTCCTTCTGGAGTTGCACTACAATCTGATGGGAAAATTTTGGTGGTAGGCTCTGGTAGTAACCCAATTAAGCGGATGAATGCAGATGGTTCTAATATAGAGACTTTAGGCACTGGATTTAATATTTCTCGTGGAGTTGCAGTGCAAGCTGATGGAAAAATTTTGGTAGCAGATACTTTTAATAATACAATCAAACGTATTAGAGAAATAGCGATTAGTAATCGTGTGGCGGTAAGCGTTGTTGTAAAAGCAACACCAACCATTACGTTTGAAGATTTTAGTAAAACCTATGGTGATGCTGCTTTCGATTTAACGGCAACATCAACTTCACCGGTAACAGTTACCTATAGTATTGTTGCTGGAGGAACAGGTGAGGTTACTTTATCGGGTAAAAATATAACCATAGTAAAAGCAGGGACTGTAACTCTAAAAGCAAGTATTGCCGAAGATGCTACTTATGATGCCGCAGAAAAAACAATAACGCTTACTATTGATAAAGCAGATTTAAAAGTTACTGCGCAAACACAAACTAGAATTTATGGGAATACGTTAACTTTAGACGATACAGCGTTTTCTCTTACAGGTTTGGTTAATGGAGATACAGCAGCTTCTTTAGGATTTACTGAAGTTACAATTGCATCAGAATCGGGTTATGATAGTGATACTACAGTAGACGCTAATACGTATGCAAATGAAATTAGTGCAAGCGGCCTTTCTAATGCAAATTATAATATTTCTTATGTTAATGGGAATTTGGTTGTAACTAAAAGACCTATTTCATTTACGAATATTACTCTTGATAATAAAATATTTGATGGAAACACTATAGCAACTGCAAATGAAAATTCGTTTTTAGTAGTAGATTTAGATTCAGATAATTTTTTACCAAATGGGCAAGGAATAGATGCTGTAAACGGAACCTATAATTTTGCAAATGCTAATGTTGCTAATAATATAGCTGTTACCGTTACTTTTGCTCCAACAGGTTCAAACGGATTTGATATAGACAATTATACAATAAATAGTCTATCACTTTCTGCAGATATTCAATTTCCAACGGTAGCTTTTACAACTACTTCAAGTAACGGTTTAGAAAATGTAAACTCTGCAAATTTAGAGGTAATTTTAAATGGATCAACGTCAAATACGGTAACTGTAGAATATACAGTTACAGGAACAGCAACTTCAGGGGTAGATTATACTTTGGCTAATGGAACATTAACTTTTGATCCAACAAGTACAATAGAAAACATCACGATTGCCAATATTATAGATGATTTAGTATTAGAAACAGATGAAACCGTAATTTTAACGTTATCAAACCCTACAAATGCAACTTTAGGTACTAACACAGTTTATACATATACCATTATCAATAACGATACTGCCAAAGTAACAATTGAAGATGTAAATGGAAACGAAAATGGAGGTACAATTACGTTAACAGCAACTTTAGATAATGCTGTACAAGGTGGGTTTACAGTAGATATAAATACAAACGACGGTACAGCAACTTTGTTAGATAATGATTATGTAGCAATTAACAATCAGACATTAACTTTTGTTGGAAATATTGGTGAAACACAAACTTTTACAGTTACACCTATAGCAGATTCAAAAGGAGAGTCAAATGAGACATTTACAATTTCCCAATCTAATTTATTAGGAACAAGCACTAATGTAAATATTACAGATACTGCAATGGTTACTATAAATAATGTTGAAAAAGCACCGTTAACTTTTGCTAATATTTCTAAAATTTATGGAGATACAGCTTTTAGTTTAAATGCAACTTCAAACTCCACAGGAAATATAACGTACAGTATTGTAGCTGGTGACCCAGAAACGGTAACCCTGTCTGGTTCAAATAATTCAACTGTAACTTTAGGCAATGTAGGTAGTGTAAGTATAAAAGCCACAGTAGCTGCCGATGCAAGTTATTTAAGCAGTGAAAAGATAATAATTTTACAGATTTTACCAAAAGCAATCACAGTAGTAGCAGATACAATAACAAAAGTGTATGGAGAAACAGATCCAATATTTACCTATTCGGCAACAGCTTTATTGGGTACGGATTCTTTTGCAGGAAGTTTGGCAAGAGCAACAGGAGAAGAAGTTGGAACCTATGCAATTACACAAGGTATGTTATCCGCAGGAACAAATTACACAATAACTTTTGATTCAAAAGATTTTATCATAAACAAAGCACAAACGTTTATAACAGCAGTGGTAACACAAACACATACTTATGATGGTACCGTTAAAAACGTTGTGGCCAGTTTAAATCATGCAGAAACAAGCGTAAGCTATGCATCACAGCAAGGGCATACCAATGCAGGAAGTTATACCGTAGAGGTTACAGCAGCAGCAAGCACTAATTATGAGGCGGGAAGTAAAACAGTTACCTTAATCATAAACAAGGCAACGCAAACAGGTTTAGTACTTACAGCAGCATCCCATACCTATGACAGTAATGCCAAAGCACTAGCAATTACAGGAGCAGCAAGCGATGCAAATGTGGTGTATGAAAATAACAATCAAACTAATGCTGGAACTTACAACGTGAAAGCCACGGTTTCGAGACCTAATTATGAAGATGCTGTTTTAAACGCAACCTTGACTATTGACAAAGCACAATCTGTAATAACTGCGGATGCTGTACAAACATTCACCTATGATGGAACTGTTAAAAATGCAACTGCAAGTTTAAATCATTCAGAAACAACAATAGCGTATGCACCTCAACAAGGCTATACAGATGCAGGAAGTTATGTGGTTGAGGTTATTGCTGTAGAAACTACAAATTATAAGGCAACTAATACTTCGGTAACCTTAAACATCGAAAAAGCAACACAAACTATTGTGTTTAATGAAATATCAATAAAAAGTTTAGAGAATGATGTTGATTTTCAACTGAATGCTACTGCTTCTTCTGGTTTACCTATCAACTATACATTTACCTATAGTTCGGTTTCGCCAGCAGCTATAGTTAGCTCTACTGGGTTTGTTGAGCTGTTGAGTTCTGGAATAATTGAAATTACCGCAACACAAATAGGAAACAATAATTATGTACCTGTAGTTTCTGTGAAACGTGAGTTAAACATCACCAGTGAGAATGCCGCAATATTTAATATTACAATTGGCGGACAAACTATTGATGCCCCAGAAGCACAAATCTATTACTTAGTTGATTGTGGTAATTATACCTCTTTAGTAGATGTTGTTATTCATGTAGGTGCAAATGCAAATCTAAACGTAGCTCCAGAGTTTAGTATAGAGACCCTAACCCCCGGAATCTATCGTACTAATGTTGTGGTAAATTATCAAGACGGAACTCAAAGTAAAAACTATGAAATTTTAATAGAGAAAGCTTTCCACTTTGAAGATATTATCGATAAAAAATACAATAATACTTTGATAGTTAATAATAATCCAGCTACAAATGGAGGGCATTCTTTTGTGAGTTATAAATGGTTTAAAAATGGAGTGTTAGTTTCTGAAAAACAATTTTTCTCAGAAGGGGATAATGCGGATAATATTTTAGATCCAAATGCTACTTATCAAGCAGTTATGGTCACTGAAGCCGGATATGAGCTTCGTACCTGTGTTTCTCAGGTAGAATTAGATGTTATAGGAGGATTAACCATTTTACAAAACCCTATAATCCAAGGAAATCAACTTAAAGTTCGTGCAGATTTTCCTAAAGAGGAATTGAAAAATGCAATCTTTCAAATTTTTGATTTGAATGGTAGGTTAATTACTACCGTAAAAGTTAGAGGTGTTCATAACAGTATAGAGTTGCCAACAAGCATTGCTAAGGGAGTATATACCCTCGTAGTAATTACTTCAAGAAGTCGTGATTTTAAACGTTTTATAAATAATTAAATTAGCAATAAAAAAATAAAAAAGCATGAAATTTTTGAATCTATTTATAAAATTAAAAAACATAGTTACACTTTTGGTTGGTGTTCTACTCGTACAATTTAGCAATGCTCAATCTGACATTAACTTATCTGTCGGCGTACAATCGATGTATCCAAAATTAGAACTAAATAATGCCTCACTTGATAACTCGTTAAGTATTGGATATGGTGTTGATTTAGGTGTTTCCTATCGTATAAACACTCATTTTAGTGTACATTCTGGAATCGGTTTGAATCATTATAAAAGTGAAATTAAACTAGACTCTTACTCAAGTTTTCAAAACTCAGTAGATCTTTCTGGAGAGGATTTTGAGTTTAGATATCAGTTGCAAAACTTTTCTGAAGAGCAACAATTAACAACAATTAGCATTCCTATTGCGTTTCAATATGAAACTACAGGAAATTTTCGTTTTTATTCAAAAGTAGGTTTAGAAGCGAACTTTTTTGTAAATAAAAAGTATACGTCTAGAGTAGAAAAACTAACAACTACGGGTTATTTTCCTAGAATAAATGCAGAACTTGATCAACCAAGGTTTGCAGGTTTTGGGAATTTTGATACTCAAGAGTTTATTGCAAATGATTTTGATATTAAGAATAGTTACAATGCAACTTTAGGACTTGGATTAAAACAGATATTAAAAAATGGGAATTCTTTATATTTTGGTGTTTTTGCAAAATTGGGTATCAATACTATTACTTCTAGTTTAGGTAAGGGATTAATTTCTTATAACTCTAATGAACCTATGGATTTCTTATCAACTTCAATTTTACAAGCTGTAGATCGTAAAAGCAGTGCAAGCAATCAATTTACTCAGGCTAAATTAAGTGTTTTTGGATGTACATTGAAATATGAATTTAGTTTGTAAGGCTGTGCTTTAATCGGAGAAGACGATTCTTAGAATAAAACAGAAACCCTTTTATGTTTAACCAGTAGTAAACATAAGAGGGTTTTCTATTAGTGAAACATTACCTACAATTCCTTAATAACTTCCTTAAACAACGTAATCATTTTAGGTTCAGCTTTACCAGCAATGGCAATAATTTCTGAAATATCTACAGGTTGTAAATTTTTAGGATCACATTCATCTGTTAAAACAGAAATAGCAGCACAAGGTAAGTTTAATTGTTTTGCAACAATAACCTCTGGTACCGTACTCATACCAACAGCATCTGTTTCTAATATTTGTAACATTCTATATTCTGCTCTTGTTTCTAACTGAGGTCCTAAAACACTTGCATAGACTCCTTTGTGTAATAAAATATCTTGCTGATTAGCGATATTACTAATTTTATCATTTATTTCTTTAGAATATGGTGCTAACATATCCGCAAAAATATTACCGAAATTGTTGGCCCCTTGAAAAGCTAAAGGAGAACTGCCCTGTAAATTAATATGATCTTCAATTAACATTAAATCTCCTTTTTTGTAAGAAAGATTAATTGCGCCCGCAGCGTTAGAAACTAATAAGTTTTTAATACCTAAACCATGCATAGTTCTAATTCCGTAAGTTACTTCCCAAGCATTGTAACCTTCATACAAATGAAATCTGCCAGCCATTACTAAGACTTTTTTTCCAGATAATTTACCATAAATTAATTTACCAGAATGAAACTCTACGGTTGCAACCGGAAAGTTTGGGATCTCTGAATACGGAATTTCTTTTTCAATTGAAATTTCATTCACCAATTTTCCTAATCCTGTACCTAAAACAATACCTATTTCTGGATTTGTAATTCCTTCCGATTTTAAAAAATCGATGGTTTCTTGTAATTGTTGTTTTTTCATTTTGTTGTCTGGTCGAGCGCAGTCGAGACCTAATTAATATTATCTCTCGACTGCGCTCGAGGGAATATTTATTATTTAAAAAATTTTTGAAAAGCAGAATGATGTTCAATGTCTTCAAAAATATCTACATCATTTAATTCAGACAACAAAAATACTTTTTTATCTTTTAAATCGTCTAAAGTATCTTTTCTAACAGTTTCTGTTCCCCATTTTTTATTTTTGAAGATGTTTGCATGTAAAGAATTCATACCTAAAAGGTAGTAACCGCCATCTTCTGCTGGTCCAATTACGACATCATTTTTATCTAACTCTAAGAATGCTTTTTCTATAGTTTTTGGTGTTAAATCATATAAGTCACTACCAATAATCAGTACTTTTTCATAGCCTGCTTTAAACCCATTTTCGAATGCATTTAACATTCTAATACCTAAATCTTCGCCGACTTGTTGGTGTTTTTTAAAAATGTTGGCATCCCAAATATCATTATATCTAATTTTTACGGAATAATAAACAGCTTTGTCAGACGTAACTTTAACAGCAATGTCTCTTGTTTTTTCTAGTAAAAATTTATAAACTTCTAAAGCAGTTTCATCACCAACCGTTTTTGCTAAGCGTGTTTTTACTTTTCCTAATTCAGGATTTCTTGTGAAGATTAATAATAGGTTTTTGCTGTTTAATTTCTCGATTTTACTCGAAGATACATTTTCTTTACTCATAAACTTTTTCGCCTTTTGTTAGCCATTTACTCCAGTTCTTACTAAATGTATGTACTTTTTCTGTATTGTTACCTAATGTATCTACTACTTGAAAATTTGCATTTTTCCACTCAAATATACCCCCGTATAAATTGTAAACGTTTGTATAACCTTCTTTAATTAGTTTATCAGCAACCGTTTCAGAACGAATACCCAAAGAACAATACACTACAATTTTGGCATTTTTATCTGTTGGTAATATTTTTAGTGTTTTTTTTAATTTAAAGTTATCATAACCAACATAAATAGCATCTTCTAAATGACTTACTTCAAACTCCTTTTCTTCTCTAGCATCTAATAAAATAGCTTTCGTTTTTGGTAAAGCTAATGTTTCTACAGACATATACGGAACGTTTCTTTTGTTCCATTTATCTAATAATTTGTCTAGTTTATTTTGCCCAAACATGATGGATGTTATCAGTAAAAAAAAGAGGAGTAGTTTCTTCATAGTTTATTTTATTTGTAGACTTCTGTCATTGCGAGGCTCGAAGCAATCTTTTTATAAAATAGCGCTTGCTTCCTAAACTCGCAATATATGTTGAGAAAAGTTTAACAACAACCTCCACCATCATAATGAAAAGTAGATTCTGAAAAGAAAATATCATCTCTACCTAAAGCTTGTAAAGCAGCAGTTGTTTTATCACAAATAGCTAAAGGTTGGTTTTTTAATAAAGTATGCCCTAAGCCGTCATCAAAATAATCTTCAACACCATAGTAAATAGCAGCTCTTCCTGTAAAAACACAAGGTCCATCTGCAGGCATTGGGTCTTTTATTGCGGCAACTTCTATAGATTCTATGTAAATTAATTCGTCTGTTGGATAATTTTTCGTGTCTAAAATTCTATATGGTTTTCTAGCTCTAATTTCAATAGTACCAAAACCAGCATCCGTTAAAGCTTTTACGTAATCTGCAATAGATAAACTTCCACTTAAACAAAGCGCACGTAAACGTTCGTCATTTCGTAATTCATCATTCATTGGTTGCTCGCAGGTAGGGTCGCTCATAACCAATTTTCCATGAGGTTTTAAAACGCGGTACATTTCTGCAATCGCTTTCTTTAAATCATCAGATTTAAAAATATTGAACAAACAATTTTGAGCAGCAACGTCTATCGAATTATCTTCTACAGGTAAATTCATCGCATCTCCTTTTCGTAAATCAACAAAGTCAGATTTAAACCAGTCATTTTGTTCTTCAGCAATTTTAAAGTTTTTGCGAGAAGCTTCTAACATTTCATCAACTACATCTAAACCAATTACACCGCCTTTACTTCTGTTGAAATAAGCAAACTGTAATAGTTCCATTCCGCCACCAACACCAACATATAGCATTTTAGGATTGTTTGTTAAATCTCTTGCATGTACGGTAGAGCCACAACCATAATTCATTTCTTGCATAATTCTAGGAATCTTTAATCCTGGCAATTCCCAAATAGGATTTGTAGTGCAACAAAGACCAATATCTGGAGTTAAAGCAGCTTCTTTATATACATTGTGTGTTGTTTCTAAATAACTCATAAATTTATTATTTAAGATTTTAATTTTTTGATGTTACAGTTGAATTCCGAATCCTTGTAAACCACTTTCTATCGGTGGTAAAATCTCTGTATTGTCCCAAATTCCGGTAACAATTGTTCTCGAATATTCTTCTGGTAGCAAACCGTTTTGCATTAACTTACTTGTTAACTTATAGTTGTAATTTAATGTGTGATGTGTAAAGTTAAAGCTTTCTTTTGAATCATTTAGAATTGCGTACCAAACATCTGGATTTCCATCATTTGCAGGCATTCCAATAACACCAGGATTTAACCAAAGTTTATTTTTTTGTTGATGATGAAAGGGCAAACCACAATGTCCCGCAATAATTACATCACTACTTGCCGCTTCAAAATTTGGTTTTTTAAGAGCCCAATCTGTAGACTTAAAAATAAATTGAGATACATTAAAATAAGAACCATGTACAACAGTTACTTTATTTTTAGCATATTCAAAATTGATGTTATTAGGTAATGTTTTTAGAAAATCTAAAGAATTTTTAGACAATTTACTTTGTGCATACGGATACCACAGTTGAGAAAATCCGTCACAACGAGAACCTTCTTTAAATTCACAACCGCAGTCTGCTGCATTTTCTCTTAATTGAATTTCTACATTACCAACAATACTTTTTGCTCCCCACAATTTAAACAATTGTACGGTTTCTTCTGGTTGTGCACAATACCCAACGATATCGCCTGTACAAATACAGTTTTCTGGAGGAATGTTTTCTTTTTCGGCAATTTGTTTTAAAGCTTCTAGAGCTTGTAAATTGCTGTAAACTCCACCAAAAAGTAAAGTTTTACCTGATATTTTGCCTAAATCTACTGTTTTTTGATCCATCTTGGAATAAAATATAAAATGATACAACTTAAAATCCCCCAAACATTTACCCATAATAAAGAGGCGTATTTTCCTTTTGTAAAAATCAATGCTTCTGGAAAAATATCGAAAATGAGAAAAAAACCAAAAACTAATCCGCAGAAAACACTTAAATAAAAACTAATTTTTGGCACTTTTACTTTCCAAAATATAAAAATAGGAGTGAGGCCAATAACCATAGTTCCAGAAATGGTGGTTGCAGATAATATTTCAGCATTTAAGAAAACGGGTATTGTTCCTAAAACAGCAACTATTAGCATGGTAATCCTTCCGAAGGAAACCGTTTTTTTGATATTTAAATCGATTGCTAATAACTTCGAAAAAGAAGAAAAAGTAGAATCTAAAGTAGAAGCAGCAGAGGTAATCATTATAAAATTGATTACTAATAAAATAACTACACCAAATGCTTTACCAACTTCTACAGCTGCTTGCCCAGACATTCCTTTTGTTTGTGCATAAACCCCAATTAAACTAAATAATACAATACAAATTGCACCTAAAACACTTGCCCATAAAAAGCTTTTTCTAGTCACTTTTGGAGAAGAAATAAAACCTCTGTCTGTTAAAACAGGGTCGTGAAAAGGATAACTAAAAGACTGAATAATTGCTGCAAAAAATAAATTTAAACCCAATTCAAAACTCCAAGTTCCTGATGAAACTATTTGTGTTGTCGAAAAATCATCCGTAGTAAAAATAGTTCCTAAAATAATGGCTAATAAAACAGAAAATAACACCATTTGTATGACGTCTGTAAAAATAGAACTGCTCAAACCGCCTTTTAATGCGTAAGATAACGTTAACAAGGTAAACACAATAATAGCCCAATAATAGCCACTACTTCCTTGTAGGCCAAAGTAACTTCCAATGACCATGGTGTTGCTCCAAACTTCATTAAAAAGACGAAAAGCAATCAGAATTGAAAAGATTGCCATCGCATTTTTACCAAATTTAGAAATTAAAAACTCATGAATACTTTTAAAGTTTCCCTTCGTTCTTAATTGATAAATAATAATTCCCGCAACGGCAAACGACAAATAATACCCAGCATATGCAACACCACCAACCAACCCAAAAGACAAACCTAAATTCGCTGCGTTGGTAATGCTTTTTGCAAAAATCCAAGAAATAATTAAACTCCCCGTTAACACCAAAGTATTGGGTGTTTTTTTTTGGTGTACAGCTTTAAAAAACTGATCTGTGGTTTTTGCTAGCGGAGATAAAAAGAACAAGATTAAACTAGAACTAATTATTAAAAGCCATTGCCAATTTATTACATCCATATCTTTCTATTCGTTCCACCAAACTTTTACGTCTAGACTATTACCATTTGTTGCTGTAGCTGCAACTTTGTAGTTTTCTGTATTTAACGCACCAGCATCGGCAGGATACGGCATTCTTACAGGAATTAAACCGTTATTTAAACTTGCTGCAACATTTTTTAGCACAGGAAAACCTGTTCTTCTATACTCAATCCAACTTTCGTAACCATTTATAGTATTTGCAATCCATTTTTGAGTAATAATTTGCTCTAAAGGTGTTTTTCCTACAGCATTTAAACTTGCATTACCAGTTAAATAAGTTGTTGGTAAGTTTGTATTCCAATATTCGAAAGCTTGCATAACTCCATTGTTGTATAAGGTTTCTGGGTTTGTGTTAATTAGTCCTTTTTGAGCCGCTTCTGCCAATAAAAATTGAGTTTCCCAAGCGGTCATAAAGTTAGCATCTAAAGAAGAAGTATCTTCTCTAAAGATTTTACCAACCAATGAGTAATTGTCTGGCGAAGGAGTGGTTGTTGAAGAGTTAATTCCGTTAATTAAGCCATTAAATTCATTTGAAGTAGCATTTTCAAATGGTTGATAAAATTTACCTACTCTACTGTCATTTAAGTTTTTAAAAATATCTTCAGCTGTTTCAGACATTATAAAATTGGTAAAATCACCAACTCTTAACTGCGCAAAACGGAAGCTATTTGGTGCAGTGTTTGTAAAGTCGAAAGTTGCATTTTCATTATTATTTTTAATGTAATTATCATCAGAAAATAAAGTTTGTAATTGACTAGCAACGTTAACTTTATCAGAAATACGGACTAAATATTTAATTTTCAAAGAATTTGCAAATCGAATCCAACTATTTAAATCTCCATTAAATAAAATATCTCCTTCTAACGGAATTGAACCAGAATATGCATTTATAGCAGCAATTCCTTTGTCTAAATTATTCAAGATTCCGTTTTCTTTTTGATAAATGTCTTCCTGTAAATCATACTTCGGAGTTACAGTTCCTTCAACGCCATTAAAAGCTTCAAAATAAGGAACATCACCAAAAATATCAGTTAATGCAGCAGCCATATATGCTTTTAAAATTAAAGTTGGTCCTTCGTAAACTGCAAAAGCTGGGGTTTTTCGAGATTTTTTTATGATAATTTCATTATCACGTAAATTTTTAAAAAATATGGACCAAGGATTTCCACCTAATTGTGGACTTTTTAAATCGTGTCTATCAAATAAATTAAAATCTAAAAGCGCATAATGTTGCGATAATAAATTTCCTGCTGCAAAACCCTCATAACTCATTTGCTCACCAAAATCATAAATTACTTGGCGTAGTAATAAGCTTGGTTGCACATTAACGGGTGAGTTTTGGTTCGTATTAATTTCTTCAAATTCTTTGGTGCAACTTGCAAATATACTTGCGAAAATTGCAACTGTAATTATATATTTTTTCATACTAATTTTCTTAAAAATTAAACCCTACTTTAAAACCTAAACTTCTGCTAGTTGCATAGCTCATGTCTTCTACACCACTTACAAAACCATTTCCTTGAACTGCCAATTGTTCAGGATCGAAATGAGGGTTTTCTGTAATTACAAATAAATTATTTCCTATAAATGAAAGATCTAAAGTAGACGTGTCTTTCAATCCTAAAAAACCTTCTTTTAAATTCAATTTATAACCAATTGAAAACTGACGTAATTTTAAATAAGACGCATCATATACATTATTTTCCTCATGATTTCTGTCGTAAAACTGTCTGTAATAACTTTCTGGAGAAACCGCAATTGTGTTTGGTAAACCAGAAGATCTTCCAACACCTTGTGCAATAATACCAGCATCTGGTCTAAAAACTGTTTCTGCTAATTGTCCACCAACATTACCTAAAGCACTGGTTCTCGATACAATTTCACCTCCTTGTCTCCAATCGAATAAGAAACTTGCAGTCCAATTTTGATAGCTAAAATTATTGTTCCAACCCAATGTGAAATCTGGATTATAATTCCCTAATTTTTGTAAGTTATTGTCCGCTATAAACTTTCCATTATCTTCTGGTTTCGCCGCATCGTCTACAATAATAAAATCTCCGTTTGCATTTTTTAAATATCCAGTTCCATAAAAATCACCGATTCTACCACCTTCTTCAACTTGAAAATATACTGTTTGATTTGCACTGTCGTAAATTCTACTGTATGCTAAAGTTAAGCGACCTTCTTCTTGTGGTAAATTTTTTATCACAGACCTATTGGTCGCAAAATTGAAAGTAGTATTCCATGTGAATTTTTCATTTTTAATTGGTCTTCCTCCTAAAATAATTTCAACTCCTGTTGTATTTACTTTTCCACCGTTTATAACTTGTTGATTATATCCTGAAGAAATGGCAATTGGCAAAGAAATAATTTGATCTTTAGTTGTTGAGTTATAATAGGTGAAATCTATATTTAACCTGTCTTTTAAAAACCTTAGATCTGCTCCAACTTCATAAGAAGTAGTAATTTCTGGTTTTAAATTTGCATTCGGAATAAAGTCTTGATTGCTAAAAGTTGGTTGCCCATTAAATGATGTTTGTGATACAAAAGCACTAGAAGTTTGATAAGGGTTTGTATCATTACCAACTTGTGCAACACTTGCTCTTAACTTCGCAAAAGAAATATTTTCTGGCAATTCTGTGGCATTAGATACAATAAAACTTGTAGAAACGGATGGGTAAAAGAATGAAACACCATCCACAGAAAATGACGTTGCCAATGCACTAGACCAGTCATTTCTTCCAGTTATATCAGCATATAAATAATCTTTGTAACCAAATTTTACAATTCCGTATAAAGAGTTAATTCTTTTTTTAGATTCAAACTGAAAAAATTCTACAGGAGATGCTGCATTGTTTAAACTAAAAATACCTGGTTGTGCTAAATTGGTAGTTTGCGCTTGTTTTGTTGAAGCTGTTTGGTCTAGTCTATTTCCTCCAAAAGAAGCGTCAAAAGAAAAATCTTCAAATTTATCTGTATAATTTACCAAGAAATCTGTGTTTACTTCCCTGTAAAAAACATCATGTTCAGCATAGGCTCCATTTGCAAAACGGTTAGAACTAAAATTACGATTAAACTTTCTCTTTTCTGATGAATAATCCATTCCAGAACGAAAAGAAACACTTAATTTATCTGTAAATTTATGGTTTACAGCAATATTTCCAAAAACGCGATCTCTATTAAAAGAATTGGTGTTTTCATTCAATATAAAAAAAGGATTGTCAAAATATCTGTAGTTGAAATTATACTGTTGCAAACCTTCTAAACCTGGTTGCCAATACTCTCGTAAACTATTAATATTTAAAGATCTTGGTCCCCAGGCAACTAAAGAGTAATTTGCATTTTCACTTCCATAACCGTTTGACGGTCTGTTGTTGCTACTTGAATTTACATAATTTATAGAAGAAGTAACTCGCGTTTTTTCAGTTGGATTAAAAATCACTTTTAAAGCGACCGTTTTACGTTCTAAATTTACTCCTGGAATTATAGATTGGCTATCTAAATCTGTAAAAGACAATCTATAAGAACCTCTTTCGAAACGATCATTAATAGATATATTATTTATAGTTGTAACTCCTGTTTGATAAAAATCTTTTAAATTATCTGGGTTCGACTTAAATAAAGTTGGTGTAATCAAATTACCAGAATATAAAGAAGTGTCTCCACCACGAACCGTTGCTCCGTTTGGTAAAGTTACAGGAGAATCAAACTGTGAAATTAAATTTCCAGCATCTAATCTAGGTCCCCAAGAATAAGAAATTACATCATTAATACCAGCACCAAGTCCATTGGAATATTCAAAATTACCACCGTTTCCTTGCCCATATTCGTTTTGAAAATCGGGTAAACGAAAAGCATTGTCTAAAGTTATAGAAGAATTGATGCTAATTCCTAAACCTTTCTTCTTACTTCCGTCTTTTGTTTTAATAACAATAACTCCGTTTGAAGCTCTTGTACCATACAATGCAGCTGCACTTGGTCCTTTTAAAACAGTTACAGATTCAATATCATCTGCATTTACCTCCATTGCTCCGTTTCCAAAATCAATTTCTTGAAAACCTGTAGCAGATTCGTCCGTAAAATTAAAAACGGTATTGTTATTAATTGGCGTTCCATCCACTATAAAAAGCGGATTATTGTTCGAGAAAGAAGCTTCACCACGAATGGTGATTTTTGAAGATGAACCAACGCCAGTTGCTCCTTGAGAAATAGTTACACCAGCCAATTTTCCTGATAAATTATCTAAAAAATTAGCTGTTTTCACTTCGGTTAATTCTTTTGCTTTTAATTCTTGAACAACATAACCTAATTCTTTTGTTTTTCTGTTTACACCCAAAGCAGTAACTACAACTTCATTTAAACTTGTTTCTTGTTCTGTCAATTGAATATTGATTACGTTTCGATTTCCTACATTTATTTTTTGAGTTTTATAACCCAAATATGTAAAAGTTAGCGATTGTTCAGTATCTGAAATTACAATGGCATAGGTTCCATTTAAATTAGAAGTTGTTCCATTTTTGATTGATGAAGAGATGCTCACATCAGGAATTTTCTCTCCCGTATTTTTATCTGTAATTGTACCTGTAACTGTTGTTTGTGAAAAAATGATGCTCGTAAAAAGCAATAAGATCCACATAGAAATGTGTTTCATTTAATAATGATTTTTGTGTAAAATAAAAGTTGATCTATATTGAAAGAATCAATATGAATGAAGAATTACGCAAAAATGAGTGGAGAGCCTTTATTGAAGTTCCTAAAAAATGAAGTGTTTAATATCGAAAATTCTTCCTGAAAAAAAGCAATCTTAATCGTGAAGAATAATTTTTGTAAGAGTTGTAAGATTGATAATGGAATCGCTTTGAAACTGTCTATGATAAATTGAATATCTTCTTTTGAATCGATATCATTTAGAAGTTCTAAAAACCGAATTTCTAAATTTTTAGAAGTTGCTATGTTAACAATTTTTTTATGTAAACGATTGGTTTGCCAAGGTAATTCTATGAAGGTTTCTTTATTAAAATGAGTTTTTTTAATTCCCATTAAATAGAAACCACCGTCTTTAGAAGGACCTAAAACTAAATCGTTTTTTTCTAAACGATGTAAAGTGTCAACTAAATGCTGTGCTTTTAAATGTGGAGTATCATTACCAATAGTAATTACATTTTTAAAACCTTTATCAAAAATACCTTCAATAGCATTAGAAAAACGTTCTCCAAAAGAAGTTCCAACTTGTTGTTTTTCAGAAATATGAAAATAGGTAATTCCAGATTTTTCTACAGTTTTTAATGTTTGCGTATTTAATGCGGAAATAACATCTGTTGAAAGAAACGATTTTCTTTCAACTTCTTTTTCCGCAGAATTCGCAAAAATTAATATGGCAGTTTTTTGGTTCATATATTAAGCAACAACTCCTTGACAGCTACTTCCTGCGCCAGCAGTACAACCGTAACAATGCTGATTTATAATAATGTTTCTGTCTTGTAATAATTCTTCATTATAATCTGCAATGTGCTTTACTTTACTAGCAACTTTTAAATTTAACATTTGATTAAAGTCGCAATCGAACAACCAACCATCCCAACTAATTGAAATTGTATTTGTACACATTACGTTCTCTACAGCAGTAGGATTGTATGCATCTAATAAAGAGTGCATGTAATCTTCATAATTGTCTGAAGCAATTAAATAATCTAAAAAACGACTAATTGGTAAGTTTGTAATTGCGAAAAGCTGATGGAAATCGATGTCAAATTCAGTTTTCAATGCTTTTTTAAAATCATTTTGCAAAGCCATTTGATCTCCAGGTAAAAAAGCACCTGAAGGATTGTAAACCAAATCTAATTTTAAACCAGAACCTTCTAGCCCATAACCAATTGCATTTAATTCTTGCAAAGCCTTTATAGATTTATCAAAAACACCATCTCCACGTTGTTTGTCTGTTTTTCCACGCGTCCAGTGTGGCATAGAAGAAACTACATGCACTCCATGTTTTTTGAAAAACTCTGGTAAATCGTAATATTTCTTATTGGCTCTAATAATTGTTAAATTAGACCGCACAATAAAATCTTTAATTCCTGCTTTAGAAGCTTCTTCTACAAACCATCTAAAATTAGGATTCATTTCTGGTGCTCCACCAGTTAAGTCTAACGTATGTGCTTCTGTTTTTTTAATAACGTCTAAACATTGTTGCATGGTTTCTTTTGTCATAATTTCTTTACGATCTGGACCAGCATCTACATGGCAATGTGAACAAACTTGGTTGCACATGTAACCTAGGTTTATCTGTAGAATTTCTAATTTTTTAGGACGTAAAGGAAAATGTCCTGTTTCTTTAATTTTTGCAGCAAACGTTGGTAACTCTCCGTTAGCAAAAATGCCACTTGAAAGAATTTCCATTTGGCGAGATGTATTTGCGATGTCGTTATTTCTTGCTTTTAGTGATTTTTTCATGCTGAACTTGTTTCAGTATCTTTTGAAGATATTCTGAATTTATATTTTGTTCTTTTCTATTTAATTTATTTACGTAAAAAAAATGTGGTTTGGTTTTTCTTCTGATGGAGTTATTATTTAGTGCATTTGCAAATCAGGTATTTTTTAATGAGTCTAATAGAATTATAGTTTGAGATTCCGCAGAAAAGCGGGATAAGCGATTCACACATTTTTTCTGAAAAGCAAAAAATGGTTCACTGCTTACATTTCTAACTTATTCACTTTATTCATCATTTGCACTCCGTGAACCAAGGTTGCACCACTTTTAATCGCAGCACCAACATGAATTGCCTCCATCATTTGTTCTTTTGTAATTCCGCGTTGCAAACCGTCTTTTGTATATGCATCTATACAATAAGGGCATTGCTCTGTATGTGCAACTGCCAAAGCAATTAAAGATTTTTCGCGAGCTGTTAATGCGCCTTCTTCAAAAACTTTACCGTAATAATCGAAAAATTTGTTTCCAAGTTCTTCGTTCCATTCTGTAATTTTTCCAAATTTCCTTAAGTCTGCTGCGTCGTAATAGTTTTTAGACATTTGTATCTTTTATAAAATTAAAAGTGAAAGATAATAATTTATTTATCGTTTAAAGACCAGTCATACTTTAAATAACTGATTTTAGCTTTCGAGTTTATTTCTGTTTTTGAATAGGTATTTAAATAATCGATAATAGAACCATTCTTTGTAAAATCACTTTTAAACCAATCGAAAATTGAAGAAATTTGAACCTTCTTATTAGAAACTTTATTTCTTGTGGAATCGTTTACAAACTCTTTCATTAGCTTCTCTAAAGTAACATCTACGTTTTCTTCTGTAAAAGCCCTATTTGCTAATTTAGGACAGGAACCTGAAGCACAATTTACGCCTACATGAATTCTTGGGTCAAACAGCTTTTTTCGTAAAATTTCATGTTCTATATAATCTAAAGTATAGATTTTTCCACCAACTTTTGCAAAAGGAATTTTCCATGCAGTTTTTCCTTTTTGTTTGATATCCATAATACTTTTTAGAGGATAATTTTCTAAAATTATTTTAAGGGTATATGCGTTATATGCATTAATCCAAAAAGATTTTTGCTTGTTTCCTGACCAAGATTCTTCTGGAGTAGTTTTTTCTAAATAGGAGATGTAACTGTCTAATGTAACTTCATCTATTTTTATACCTTTATAATCTACAATACCACTTTTCGTTACATGTTTTTGTAATAAATTATTAAAGATAGATGTTTGCGCATTTACTTGTGAGAAAGTAAGTGTAATTATAAATAATAAAAGTGCTTTTTTCATTGTATGTAATTTCTAATTTTTTAGACGTAACCTTTTACTATTGATTACAAAAAGGATTCTAAATTTTCTTTAGTTTTTGATGAGTTTGAGTATAATGACTAAACAAAGATTAAATTTTTAGAATTGCTACTAACAGCTTAATAAGTTTAGCCCTGATTGAAACGGCATCCTTTTTTATTTTTCTTAAAAAAGATATAGTAGAAAGCAGGAAATAGCTTCAAATAAAAATGATTATTTTTGCCGACTATTAAATAAATAAACAACTAGACAAATACATATTTTATGAAAGCATATATTTTTCCAGGTCAAGGAGCTCAATTCACAGGAATGGGATTGGATTTATACGAAAGTTCTGCGTTGGCACAAGAATATTTTGAGAAAGCAAACGATATTTTAGGATTTTCTATTACAGATATTATGTTCGAAGGAACGGCAGAACAGTTAAAAGAAACGAAAGTTACACAACCTGCAATCTTTTTACATTCAGTTATTTTAGCGAAAGTTTTAGGAGAAGATTTTAAACCAGAAATGGTTGCAGGACATTCTTTAGGAGAATTATCTGCATTGGTTGCAAATGGGGTTTTGTCTTTTGAAGACGGATTAAAATTGGTTTCTAAACGTGCTTTGGCAATGCAAAAAGCGTGTGAAATAGCACCTTCTACCATGGCGGCAGTTTTAGGGTTGGCAGACAATATCGTAGAAGAAACTTGTGCTGAAATAGATGGAGTAGTAGTCGCTGCAAACTACAACTGTCCGGGTCAATTAGTAATTTCTGGTGAAATTACTGCGGTTGAAAAAGCTTGTGAGATTTTAACGGAAAAAGGAGCTAAAAGAGCAATATTATTGCCTGTTGGTGGTGCTTTTCACTCGCCAATGATGGAGCCTGCAAGAGAAGAGTTAGCTGCAGCCATTGAGGAAACGGTGTTTAGCGAGCCTACTTGTCCGGTATATCAAAATGTTACGGCTAGTGCGGTTACAAATGCAAATGAGATTAAGAAAAACTTAATACTTCAATTAACGGCGCCAGTTAGGTGGACGCAGTCGATACAGGCAATGATTGCAGATGGTGGAACTGAATTTATCGAAGTTGGACCTGGTAAAGTATTACAAGGTTTAATGCGAAAAATAGATAGATCTGTTGCTGCTAGTGGAGCGGTTTTGGCGGAATAACTTTATTATATATTTATAAATAAAAAAACGAACTCGTGAGAGTTCGTTTTTTTGTGATTTATTTTTTAGGTTTCGTTAACGGCTTGTATATTGAAAGTTGCATTTTTGATTAAGCTAAAAATAAGCAATTTTTATTACACGGTGTTGTAGGTAGTTTATCTTTTTATTTTTAGTTCAAAATCTACATTTTCGGAATAATAATCTAGATAAATAAAAATTGGATTTTTCGTGTTAAGTGATTTATAACTTTCCACAATTCCATTTTCATTAAAACTTAAATTTGTAAAATATTCATAAGGATGTAAACAGCTAAACCTGAATAGTGAAAATAGTTTATAAGGAATGTTTTTTATTTTCAATTCAGCAATACCTATAATTATTTTCTTTCTTTTGTTCTTGTATTTAATTAATTTCACTGTTTTTGATAAGCTATCTTTAGCAATAACTTTAAAATCAAAAACTGTAGGTAAATCTCGATAAAATACATTTGAGCTATTTTCATATACAAACTGATGATAAGCCACCTTTTCATTTCCTTCACTTTCAATTACTTTAAAAAAATGATGTTTTGAATTTTTTAAATCAACAATTTCTCCAATATTTTTATCTTTAAATTTATATATTTTCAAGAAATAACTATTATCGTTTTTGTTGGAATAAATAATTTTTTCCTTATAGAAACCGTTTTCTGACTTATAGTTAGTCAACAAGTTAAATTTATAATTCTGAGCAAGACAACTAAGGGAAGTCATTAGTATCAGAATAATTATAGTTTTTCTCAAAGCATTATTTTTTAATTACCTACAACTCTAATGATATGAAATCGTTTCAATATTTTATATCAGAAGTTAACGAAGTTAGCTTTTTAAAAACTTATAAACAAACTAAATTAGTTCTTCTCTTGCCAATTTTTTTTTAACTTCTATTATTTGTAACAATGATTGCGACTATTTAGGTGCTTTACTGCTAGTTTAATACTTTGGTAGAGTAATTTAAAAAACAAAAAAAGCCCCAATTTTTAAGTAAAAATTGGGGCTTTTTATTTGTTACTGTTTGAAGACAGCAGCTAGTTAAAGGTTTTAATTCTTAATTTTCTTTTGTCTTTCGTTTAGTAGAATTGGCGCTCCATAACCTAATTCTTTCATTCTTTCTAATTGCGTTTCTGCATCACCAACAACCAACCAAATCATTTTATTTGAGTTTATGTATTTGTTAGCCAGTTCTTCGATACGCTCTTTAGTCATGTTATTTACTGTTTCTTCTCTGTCTTTTACGTAATCTGCTTTTAAGCCATAATTACTAATATTAGATAACATTCTTAGTTTTGCACCTGCAGTTTCAAAAGCTCTTGCATTACTTTTAATTAAGAAACTTTTTGTGGTTTCTAAATCTTTGTCAGAAAAAGTAGTTGGATATTCTTCTAATATTTTTTGAACTGCTTGTGCAGATTCTAAAGTAACATTAGAACGAACGCTACTAGAAATTGTAAAAGTTCCTTTTGCTTTTGTACCAGAAAAGCCAGAACGGATTCCGTAAGTATACCCTTTTCCTTCACGTAATTCTTGTGTCAAACGAGAAGCAAAACCACCACCACCAAGAATATAATTCATTACAGAAGCAGCATAAAAATCTTTATCTGTTGCAGCTAATGCAGGTGCGCCAAATTGTAAAACAGATTGTTTTGCGTTTGGAATATCATAAAAATAGACAGCAGGTTTAGTAGGTGCTTCTGGAGTTTTATATGCAGGAATTGTAACTTCTTTGGCTTTCCAGTTTGTATTTAAACTAGTTAATGAAGCAGCTAATTTATCTTCAGAAATGGCACCAACAATTAACATTTTTGCTACAGAAGGCGAAATGTAATTATTATAGTAAACTTTAATGTCTTCTAAAGTTGTTGCTTTAACAGATGATATTGTTCCTAAAGTATTTTTAGAACGAATGTTGTCTTCTCCATAAATTAAACCATTATAAGCATTGCTAGCTACAGAGTTAGGGTTTGCTTCTTGTTGACGTAAACTTGCCATTGTTGCATTCTTAAGCAAGTCGAATTCCTTTTCATCAAACCTAGGTTCTAATAACATTTCTTGTGCTAATGCTAACGTTGCATTGTAATTTTTAGCTAAAGTTGTTCCAGAAATTGTAATGCTTTCTTTACCTGAATAAACGTAGATAGTGGCACCTAAATCTTGAATAGCTTCTTCTAACTCTTTAACTGTTTTATTTTTTGTTCCTTTATTTAATAAATCTGCTGTTAAATTGGCAACGCCTAAATTGTCCATAGACTCTAATAATTGTCCGCCATCAATTGTTAAATTAAAACGGACTAAAGGCACTTCATCATTTTCTATTCCGAAGATTTTTAAGCCATTTTCTAAACTACTTTCATATACTTTAGGAACCGCTAAAGAAGGCGTTTTTCCATAAGGTGGTTCTATCGTTCTGTCAAAAGAAGAAGCTGTTTTTGTGTAAGTAGCTGCAATTTTCGGATCGAAATTATCTTCAGCTCCATTTACAATTTTCTCTTCTACAACATTTGCTAACACTGAACCTTTTAGCGCTAACTCAGCACTATTTTTAGGAACAAAACTTGTAGCAATGTAATTTTTATTTTTGATGTATGTATTATAAACACGCATTACATCTTCGGTTGTAACAGCTAAAGTTCTTTTAATATCTTCAGTTACAAAACCAGGGTCTCCTAAATAAGTATTATAAGATGCTAAATTAGA
This sequence comes from Polaribacter sp. ALD11, assembly GCF_002831685.1. NCBI lineage: Bacteria > Pseudomonadati > Bacteroidota > Flavobacteriia > Flavobacteriales > Flavobacteriaceae > Polaribacter > Polaribacter sp. ALD11. The sequence continues at coordinate 3,288,653 of NZ_CP025119.1, forward strand.
TCCTTTTCCTAAAACACTAGATAAACTGCCATAAAATTGAGTTTCTTGTCCTGCTTTTATTCTATTTAAATCTTTTTCTGAGATTCCTTCGGCTTCAAATTTTTCAAATCCTTTTTCAATTCCTGTCTTTACTTCATCTAGTTTTTTACCGTTAAAAGCTCTTACAGAAAGTTGTGTTTCACCGGCAACTTCAGAAATATAATTAAACATACTTGTGTATGAAGTTAATTTTAAATCGTCTACCAAAACTTGATTTAAAGGAGCAGATTTTCCATTAGTTAAATACTGAGCTAAAACTTCTAAAGCATAAGAATCTGGGTGATAAGATTCAACTGCTGGCCATACCATTGTTAATTGTGGTACCCTTGCAAAGTTATCTTCATAATATAAGAACTTCGTTTCTTTAACAAAACCAGGTTTTTTATCTAAAGCAGGAATTTCTTCTGTTCCTTTCGGAATTTCATCGAAATACTTGTGTACCCATTTTGTTGCTTGCTCTATATCGATATCTCCAGATAAAACCAATGTCGAATTGTTAGGTACATACCATTTTTTATAGAAATTCTTTACATCTTGTAATGTTGCATTCTGTAAATCTTCTAAAGAACCAATAACTTGCCAATTATAAGGGTGTTCTTTTGGGTATAAGTTTTTACCAATTACATATTGATTGTGACCATAAGGTCTATTGTCTACACTCTGTCTTTTTTCATTTTTAACAACTTGTTTTTCCTTTGCTAAAACAGGTTCTGTTACAGTATTTATAAAATACCCTAATTTGTCTGCTTCTGCCCAAATCATCTTTTCTAAAGCATCTTTTGGTACCGTTTGCAAGTAATTTGTTCTGTCTCTAGAAGTAGAACCATTGGCTCCAGAACCACCAATTCTTGCACTCATTTTATCCAATCCACCCTTTCCAAGGTTTTCAGATTCTAAAAATAGTAAATGCTCAAATAAATGTGCAAAACCAGTTCTTCCTTCAATTTCTCTAGCAGAACCAACATGAACCATTAATTCTACAGCAACAACAGGATCTGATTTATCAACATGAAAAACAACATCTAAGCCATTGCTTAGTTCTATTTTTTTGTAATTAATACTTAGTTCGGGTGGTTTTTCTTCGGAAGATTCATTGCAAGCTATAAAACTTGTAATAGCTATAAAAGCTAAGATAATTTTTTTCATTTTGGTTGATTTTTGAACTTTTAAAATTACTAAAAGGATAAATAGCAAATAGGGTATAAGTTGTTAAATATTAACCAAAAAAAATCCCAAACTTAAGTTTGGGATTTTTAATATTATTTAGCTAGACTGCAATCTTCACAATCTTTAACTTTGCCGTAATACGTTTCTCTGTATTTGTGGAGTGTTTTTAAAGGAATAAGGTTTAGCAATGTTTTTTTAATGTACGTTACTTTGGTATCGAAAGCTCCCATTTTTGGTGTGTGACGGTGTTCTAAACGGGTTTTTCTTCTAATTTTTATCAGGCTCATTGGTTTTCATTTATCATTAATAATTATAATGCAAAGTTAAGAGGTATCGCATGTGATATGAAATTATTAAAGTTAAAATATTGGAAATGAGCTTAGAAATACATAATTGTAAATTATCTTGTGGTATAATTAACAATATAACAACTATAGTTGTGTTTGTTTATGATAAAGAAACTTAAAATGGTTAAAATTGATGTGAAAATGTGAAAAATCACTCGAAATTAACTAAAAATGAGTCAAAAAGGAGTGATTTATTCTTAAAATGAAATTTTCTGAATTTAGAAAAATACGTTTATTGTTGTTGTTGCCATTTCCAAGCAGCAGCAAGTGCTTCGTCTAGATTTTTTTCTGTCTTCCAGTTTAATTCTCTATTTGCAATAGTTGTATCTGCATACGCTGCGGTAATATCACCTTCTCTTCTGCCAACTATTTTATAATTTAAAGCTTTTCCAGAAGCTTTTTCAAATGCTTTAATAACTTCTAAAACAGAGCTTCCTGTTCCAGTACCAACATTAAAAAATTCGAAGTTTTGTTTGTTGTTTTTGTTGATTAGTCTTTGTAACGCAGCAATATGTGCTTTTGCTAAATCTACTACATGAATGTAATCTCTTACTGCAGTTCCGTCTACTGTTGGGTAATCATCACCAAAAACAGACAGTTCTTTTCTAATTCCAGCAGCTGTTTGTGTTACAAACGGAATTAAGTTTTGAGGAACTCCCAAAGGCAATTCTCCTATCTTAATACTCTCGTGTGCACCAATTGGGTTAAAGTAACGCAATGCAATGGCGTTTAATTGGTGTGCTTTACAGCTTTCTTGAATAATTTCTTCTCCAATTTGTTTTGAATTTCCGTAAGGAGATTCTGCTTTTTTAACAGGTGCGTTTTCTGTAATTGGCAATTCATCTGCTTGTCCGTATACGGTACAAGAAGAAGAGAATATAAAGTTGTCTAGTTTTCTATCTCTCATTTCTTGTAAAATGTACACTAAACTTCCAATATTATTTTCATAATAATCTAAAGGATTTTGTACACTTTCTCCAACCGCTTTAAAAGCTGCAAAATGAATAATTCCGTCTACTTTATTCGTGTCAAAAAACTGAACAACATCTTTTTTAATTCTTAAATCGATGTTGTGGTATTCTGGTTTTTTGCCTGTAATTTCTATAATGCTATCTAATACACTAATAGTTGTATTCGATAAATCATCAATAATAACAACTTCAAAACCTTCGTTTTGTAATTCTACAACGGTATGAGAACCAATAAAACCTAAACCTCCTGTTACTAATATTCTTTTCATAATTTTTTAATTGATAAAATTATTAATCGTATTTGTAATAAATTCTAATTGGTCTGTTTCTAATTCTGTGTGCATCGGTAAAGAAATAACCGTTTTTATCAACTCATTTGTTACCGGGAAATCACTTTCTTTATAACGAGTGTCTTTGTAAGCTTTTTGTGCGTGTAAAGCAACTGGGTAATAAATTGCATTCGGAATTCCTTCAGCTAATAAATGTTTGTGCAATGCATCTCTTTTACCATTGGTTATCTGTAATGTATATTGATGAAAAACATGACAATCACAAACATCACAAATTTGACCACAACTATCTGTTGCGTTCGATTTTGTAGTTGGTGCTATAATATTTGGGTTGTTCGCAAATGCGTTGTTATAAAAACGAGCAGCATTTCTACGAGCACCACAATAGCTGTCTAAAAGTGGTAGTTTTGCTTGTAAAACACCTGCTTGTATAGAGTCTAAACGAGAATTTACACCTACAACATCATGGTAATAACGTGTATACATTCCGTGGTTTACAATTCCTCTAATAGTATGTGCTAAAGCATCATCATTTGTAAATATTGCACCACCATCACCATAACAACCTAGGTTTTTAGAAGGGAAAAATGAAGTTGTACCAACGTTTCCAATAGTACCAGCTTTCTTCTTTGTACCATCTTTAAACGTGTAATCTGCACCAATTGCTTGTGCATTGTCTTCAATTACAAATAAGTTATGTTCTTTTGCTATTTCCATAATAGCATCCATATTTGCCACTTGTCCGAATAAATGAACAGGTACAATTGCTTTTGTTTTAGGAGTAATTGCTTTTTTTAATGCTTCGATATCGATGTTATAGGTTTCGGCATCAACATCTACCAAAACGGGTGTTAATTTTAATAATGCAATAACTTCTACCGTTGCTGCAAAAGTAAAATCTGCTGTAATAACTTCATCTCCTTGTTCTAAGCCTAAGCCCATCATTGCGATTTGCAAGGCATCTGTACCATTTGCACAAGGAATTACATGTTTTACCTCTAAATATTTCTCTAAATCTGCTTGAAATTCATGAACCAAAGGTCCATTTATATATGCTGATGTATCTAGAACTTGTTCTATAGAATTGTTGACCGATTCTTTAATTTTTGCATATTGACCTTGAAGGTCTACCATTTGAATTTTTCTCATGAAGTAGTGTTTTAATAAACGTTTCAAAAATACAATATAATTCTATTACCTTTGAATTTATCAAACAGATTTCCATGAAAATTATTAAAAAAATCTTCCTATTTTTAATTGTTATTATAATATTAACATTTGTAGCCGGTTGGTTATATACTAAAACATTAAAACCAACGTACAATGGCGAAATTGAAATAAAAAATACAACAGAAGATGTTACAATTCATTTTGATGAAATAGGTGTTCCTCACATCAATGCAAAAAACCAACAAGATGCTTATGTTGCTTTAGGGTATGTGCATGCGCAAGATAGGTTGTGGCAAATGGAATTAATTAGAAGGATTGCTGCAGGAAGATTGTCAGAAATTTTTGGAGAAAAACTAATAGAAACAGACAAACTTTTTTCTGGCTTAGGAATTGAAGAAGCTTCTGCAAAAACAATCGCAAATTTAGATCAAAATTCGGCTCCGTATAAAATGGCAACCGCTTATTTAGATGGCGTAAATCAATATATCGCAGAAGGGAAAACACCCATAGAGTTCAATTTGGTAGGTGTAGATAAAGAAAAATATACCTTAAAAGATATGTATAATGTTTTTGGTTATATGGCTTTTAGTTTTGCGATTGCACATAAAACAGACCCCATGTTAAACGAGGTAAAAGAGAAATTGGGTGCAACTTATTTTAATGAGTTGATTGGTGCAGAAAATGAAAATTTAACATTGATTCAAAATGAGAAAAATCCAGAAATTACCGGAGCCTTTTCACAAGCAATGAATAGTTTAATAGGTGTTTTGCCAATTTCTCCTTTTATAGGAAGTAATTCTTGGGTAATTGGTGCAGATAAAACCAAAAACGGAAAGGTGATTTTTGCAAACGATCCTCATATAGGGTATTCGCAGCCTTCAGTTTGGTATCAAGCACACATAAAAACACCAGATTATGAGATGTATGGCTTTCATTTGGCATTGGTTCCTTTTCCTTTGTTAGGGCATAATAAAGATTTCGCGTATGGTTTAACAATGTTTGAAAATGATGACATTGATTTTTATGTGGAAGAAAATAATCCGCAGAATACAAATCAATATAAATTTAAAGAAGCGTATCTTGATTATACATTTGTTGAAAAACGCTTGAAGATCAAAGACGCAAAAGATTCGGTTTACACTATTAAGGTAAGTAAACACGGTCCTTTAATGAATGGTATTATAACTCATTTAGAAACCGAGAAACCTGTTGCAATGCAGTGGATTTATACAAAATTAGAGAATCAAATTTTAGACGTGGCTTACGAAATGTCTCATGCTAAGAACCTAACAGAATTTAAAAACGGAGCAAGTAAATTACACGCACCAGGTTTAAATATGATGTATGGTGATGCAAAAAACAACATTGCTTGGTTTGCTACTGGGAAACTATATAAATACAGAGACTCTTTATATACAAAGACCTTTTTAAACGGTAGTTCTGGTGAAGATGAGATTCTAGAGTATTTAGATTTTGAAGAAAATCCGCAAGCAACAAACCCAGCTATAAATTATGTGTATTCTGCCAATAATCAACCAGATTCAATTGCTAATATGTTGTATCCTGGTTATTATCTATCAGAAGATAGAGCAAAAAGAATTGTTAGTTTGGTAGCACCAAAAAACGACTGGACAAAAAAAGACGTTGCAAAAATGATAATGGACGTAACCTCTACAACCGCACCAGAAGTTGCTAAGAATTTAATACACTCTTTAGATAATAGTTCATTTTCACCAAGTGAAAAAACAGCAATTCATATTTTAGAAAAGTGGAAAGGGAATTTTGATAAAGATGAAGTTGGTCCTGTAATTTATAATAGATTTATATACGAATTTCAAAAGAACACCTTTGCAGACGAAATGGGGAAAGGTTTCGATCAGTTTGCAAATACTCCTTTTATCGAAAAGGTGTTGCCAGTACAAGCAAAAAGAGAAAATTCTATTTGGTGGGATAATATTGCTACAAAAGATAAAGTTGAAACAAAGCAAGAAATTGTAACCACATCTTTTAAAAATGCATTTTCTTTTTTAGAAAATCAATTAGGTGCAAACATAGCTGCTTGGAAATGGGAACGCGTAATTTCTGTAGAACATAAGCATGCAGTTGGTGAAGTTGCTGTGCTAAGAAAATATTTTAATGTTGGGCCTTTTGTTACTTCTGGTGGAGATCAAGTAATTAATAATCAGATTTACAATATAGACTCTACAGGAACTTACAAAGTAAAAGCGGGACCTTCAACTAGAAGAATTGTCGATTTTTCTGATGTAGAAAATAGTTTGGCAATTTTACCAACCGGACAATCTGGTCGTGTTTTTAGCAAACACTATAATGATCAAGCAGAAGAATATTTAAACGGTGAATTTTTTAAAATGAAATTGAACGTATCAGAAATTAGAAAAAGCAAAAATGTTTTGATTTTGAAAGCTGAAAAATAAGAAGCACATTAATTTAAAAATGTACTTTTGCGAACATTCAACATAAATATACAACAATGAGTTTACAACAAGATTTAGAAAAAAGAAGTGGAAATAAATGCGAATTATGTACTTCAACAGATAATTTGTCCATTTATGAAGTAAAACCAACCGTAACTGTTGGTGGTAGTGGAGTTGATGGAAGTTTGCTAGCTTGTGAAACATGTGTTACGCAAATAGACAATGCAGAAGCAACAGAAGCAAACCATTGGCGTTGTTTAAACGATTCTATGTGGAGTGAACACAGAGCAGTAAAAGTTGTTGCTTGGAGAATGTTATCTCGTTTAAGAAATGAAGGCTGGCCAAAAGATTTGTTAGACATGATGTATTTAGAAGATGACGATTTACGTTTTGCTAAAGAATCTGGAGATCATTTAGATGAAAGTGAAAAAATAATTCACAGAGATGCAAACGGCGTAATTTTACAAGCAGGAGACTCTGTTGTTTTAATAAAAGACTTAAAAGTAAAAGGTTCTAGCATGGTTGCAAAACAAGGAACTGCTGTACGAAGAATTTCTTTAGATCATGAAAATGCAAATTTTATTGAAGGTAAAGTAGGCCCAACTCAAATTGTAATTATTACAGATTACGTTAAGAAAATGGCAGAAAAGGAATAAGTTATTTTTCCTTTTTTATAAATAAATTACAAAAGCAATCTCTAAGTTATATAGAGATTGCTTTTCTGTTTTAATACTAAGTTGTTGGGCGTTCCCTTGCAGGTCGCGCTTTTCGCACTCGCTTTTTTTCGTGCCTCAAAAAGAGCTTAAACAAACGCTACAATCGCTAACGCAAGCATCTGCTATCTAATAGTACTACAGCATACTTTGTTGTTTTTTATAAAAAGAGTCTGCTTGCAGTTTCATTAAGTTTCGAGCCATTTTTTGTTTATACTCATAGATTTCTTCTTCTTCAGAAATATTTTCATACACTTTTTTGCTAATTAAAATATCTGCTTGCAACATTTTTTCTCTTTGCTGCACTTGTTGCTTAACCCAGGTTTTTACAGCTGTTTCTTCATCTTCTAACTTAAAATCATATGCTCCTTTTGGTGAAATTAATTTTGCAAATATTGGCGAAGTTTCAATAGCCAAGAACAATAAGAAAATAAAGAAAGAAGGCAACCAAGGTAATTTGTTTAAAGCATCTATTCTAGCCATTAACCCATCGAAATTTGTAATAATGGGTTGTGTTTTTTTTTCTAATAGTTTCTGATTTTCAATTAAAGTAGCAATTGCCAATTCTTTTGTCTTAATTTTTTCTGAAGTCTCTTTTTTAAGTTGATTCAATGCTTCCAAAGAAGCATCATGTTTTTGTCTTTTTTCTTCATAAACAGGTCCTTTTCCTAATAATTTTGTTCCTTTTCTACCTTCAGCTTCAGAAATATAGGTTTCGTATAAAGCATTTGTTTTTATTTCTTCTGTTGTAATCTCTTCTTTTAAAGTTTCAATTTCTGAATTAATTTTTGTAACTTCAGGATTAAATAAATGAGCAATTTGAGACTTGTTTTCTAAAGTCATTTGGTTCTTTTCAGTCAATAAAATCTGATTGATTTCTTTCTCAAATAACTTTAATTCTAATGGTTTAGATATTACAATGGCAATAATTACTGCCAATAGAATTCTTGGAGAAGCCTGCAGAAATTCTGTCCATTTAGAATCTCTTTTTTTAATTGTAGAAACTATAAATCGATCTAAATTAAAGATCAACAAACCCCAAATACTACCAAATAAAATAGCAGCATATACATTTTCGAAAACAGTAAAAAGTGCATAACTACCAGCAATTGTTGCCATAATTGCTGTAAAAAACACGGTTGCACCAATACCAACATATTTGTTTTGTTCACCATCGGAACAATTATTTACAATATTTTTATCGATTCCGGAACAAGTGATAAAGAATTTTTTAAGCATGATTTATTAATTTTGTAGAAAATATTTTTTGAATTGTCGTAAACTATGAACGCTATAAAAACGAATTTATTTTAATTTAAAAGAAGTTTTAGCCTGTAACAAAGGTTGTTAGGTCTCGTCTTCTTTGTGTAACCAAATAACACCAAACACCATGAAAGATTCACAAAACAAAACAGAATTAGATAGAGGAATTTTAACCTCTTCTTATAAAGAAGAAGTGAAAAGAGATCCTCAAAAAGAGAAACGTAAGTCTATTTCTAGAATAAAATCTTTGATTTTAAATCATCAAGGAAAAATAGAAAGTCAGATAGGGGTTATTTTACAAGTTTTTCTTTTTGTGCTTGCAATTACAATGATTTAATTTTAATCTCCCAGTTTTTAAAACCTGTGAGGTCTGGTCTTTTTAATAAATTAGATTTAGCTGAAATAATTAACTGTCAATTAGGTTTGCGTGAGCGATTGAAAACGTTCGAATAACTAGTTGATACCCTTAACCTTTTTTAAATGTCAGTTCTAGTAGATTTACGATGAAGAGCAAATTTGTATCGATAACAAATTTATTAAGATACAGAGGAAAGCCTAGTTTTAATTTCTTCAAAAACACGCTAAAACAAAAAAAATCCATCTAAAAAAGATGGATTTTTAATTTATAGTATGAAAGTTATTTCTAACTCAACGCTTCTTTTATTCTCTTAATAGCTTCACGTAATTGTAACTCTGAAGCTGCGTAAGACATTCTAATACAATTTGGTGCACCAAAAGCGTCTCCTGTAACGGTTGCAACATTTGCTTTTTCTAAAATAAATAAAGAAAAGTCGTTAGCGTTTTCGATTTTTATACCGTCTATCGTTTTTCCGAAGAAAGAAGAAATATCTGGGAATACATAAAATGCGCCTTCAGGAACATTTACGTTAAAACCGTCTATTTCTCTTAATAAACCTACAACAATATCTCTGCGTGTTCTAAATTCATCTACCATAAACTGAATTTTAGATATAGGTGCTAAAACTGCTGTAATTGCTGCTCTCTGAGCAATACAATTTGCGCCAGATGTAATTTGACCTTGCATTTTTGTACATGCTTTAGCAATCCATTCTGGTGCACCGATATAACCGATTCTCCAACCTGTCATTGCAAATGCTTTTGCTAGACCGTTTACAGTAATGGTTCTATCGTACATACTTTCAATGGCTGCAAAACTAAATGGTTTTGCGCCGTAGTTTATGTGTTCATAAATTTCATCTGATAAAACGTAAATCTGCGGATGTTTTTCTAAAACAGCAGCCAAAGCTCTATATTCTTCTTCACTATACATAGAACCACTAGGGTTGTTTGGTGAGTTAAAGAAAATCATTTTTGTTTTTGGCGTAATTGCGCGTTCTAATTGCGCTGGTGTAATTTTAAAATCGTCATCTATAGAAGATGGAATTTCTACAAACTTTGCTTCACATAAAATTGCAATTGCAGAGTAACTAACCCAATAAGGTGCAGGTAATAAAACTTCGTCTCCTGGGTTTAATAAAACTTGTGCAATATTTGCAATAGATTGTTTTGCTCCTGTAGAAACTACAATTTGATTTGGTGCGTATTTTAAATTATTATCACGCTCAAATTTTGTGCAAATCGCTTCTTTTAATTCTAAATAACCATCAACTGGCGTATATGAATTATAATTTTGATTGATCGCTTCGATTGCAGCATCTTTTATAAAGTCTGGTGTATTAAAGTCTGGTTCACCTAAACTTAAACTAATAATGTCTTTTCCTGCTGCTTTTAATTCTCTTGCTTTGGCAGCCATTGCTAAAGTTTGAGATACAGGTAAACTGTTAATTCTGTCCGATAATGGGTGTTTCATTGTACTGTTTGGTTGTGTGTTGTTTTTATGCTAACTCAGGTTTTTGCCCTAAAACTCCTAAATGTCTAAAATGTTCTACAATTGCTTTACGCATGGTTTCGTATTCATTGTATGGCAAATTAAATTCGATGGCAGTTTCCTTCACAATTTTAGCTAATTTATCATAATGTACATGAGAAATATGTGGAAAAATATGATGTTCAACTTGATGATTTAGACCACCAGTATAAAAGTTTACCAACCAATTGCTAGGAGCAAAGTTAGAGGTGGTATATAATTGGTGGACTGCCCAAGTGTGTTCTAAATTACCATCTTTATCTGGTATTGGCATTTCTGTATTTGGTACAATATGCGCTAATTGAAACACTAAACTTAAAATCATACCTGCCGTGTAATGCATTACAAAAAAGCCGATGATTATTTTCCACCATGCAACGTCTAAAACCAATAAAGGTAGTACAATCCAAAGTGCGTAATACGCAACTTTAGAAATAACTAACTTAGTCCACTCTGTTGTTGGATTTGGAAATTTACCATAAGATAATTTACGTTTTAAATAACGGTGCATTTGTTTAATATCTGTAGTAATGGCCCAATTAATAGTTAATAAACCATATAAAAAGATAGAGTAGTATTTTTGAAGTTTATGAATTTTTAACCATTTAGAGTGTAAAGAAAAACGAATGATTCTACCAGCGTCTATATCTTCATCATGGTCTTTTACATTTGTAAAAGTATGGTGTAAAACATTGTGTTGTACTTTCCAATTATACACATTTCCAGCAAGAATATAAATGCTGCTTCCCATTAATTTGTTTACCCATTTTCTTTTAGAAAAAGATTCATGATTTGCATCGTGCATTACATTCATACCAACGCCAGCCATTCCTATTCCTGTTAATACCATTAACAAACCCATTGCCCATTGTGGCATAGAAACTGTTAAAACTAGTATAAACGGAACTAAAAATAAAGAAAACATAATAATTGCTTTTGAATACAACTTCCAGTTTCCTGTTCTCTTTATATCGTTTTCTTTGAAATATGTATTCACTCTTTTATTTAGAGTTCTAAAGAATTTAGCTTTATCTACTCTTGAGAAATTTATTGTTTTCATTCAGTATTTTAATATTAATTCACAAAAATAATGTTTTTGAATTTGCTTTTTATGATAAACGTCAGGTTTTGTTGCTAATTGTTTGTTAAGTATAACTATTTTTGCATTTCAAACCTTATATAGATGGATATCATTCACAAATACTTTAAAGATTTATCAGAAAAACAAATTCAACAATTTAGTAAGTTACAAGAGTTGTACCAAGATTGGAATTTGAAAATAAATGTTGTTTCTAGAAAAGATATAGACGAATTATATCTTCGCCATGTTTTACATTCTTTAGGGATAGCCAAAGTTGTACAGTTTAAATCGGGCTCTAAAGTATTAGATGTTGGTACAGGTGGAGGTTTTCCTGGAATTCCGTTGGCAATTTTGTTTCCAGAAACTCAGTTTCACTTGGTAGATTCTATCGGTAAAAAGATAAAAGTTGTCAATGAAGTTGTAGAAGGTTTAGGTTTAGAAAACGTAAAAACTACAAATGGTAGAGTAGAAGAAGTTAAAGATACGTACGATTTTATAGTAAGTAGAGCAGTAGCACAAATGGAAACTTTTGTTGGTTGGACCAAAGGTAGAATTGCTAAAAAACAAAACCATGATTTAAAAAACGGAATTTTATACTTAAAAGGTGGTGATTTATCTGAAGAATTAAAATTATATACGTCTGCTACCATTTACGATTTAACAGATTATTTTGAGGAAGATTTCTACGAAACTAAAAAAGTGGTTCATTTAGGAATGAAGTTTAAAGGGTGAGACCTTAAAATTAACCTATAAAATTCTTCAAGAAAAAAAGAGAAATTATATAAAAGATGCACTTTCTAGTGCATCTTTTATATTTGAAATACATTTTTTGAAGCAGTTTTGTACTTACTAAATTTATATTTAGCAGATTAACAATAATCTGCTTTGTCCTGTTTTTTCTTTTGGTGCACGATGTAAACAAGGAAGTACTTTACTTTCAGGATGGTCAATTGCTAATTTCCATAAATTACCAACTCCTAACGGAATCGGTTTTGCATTCAATTTAGCCTGATAGTGTAAGTCAAAGAAAAATTCACTTAAAAAAGACTCAAAACCTTCACCTTCTTTTCCTCCATATAATTTTTTAAGTTTAACTCGTATTTCGGGAACAAGTACTTTTTGTATGGCTTGTGAATTAGGTAATATTTCACTCGACTCACCAACATAGGTGCATAAAAACGTATCGGTTGGTATGGGAGAACGATCTACATGAAAAGAATAAACATCAGTCGGGAAAAATGGGGAAGCATCATCTCTCTCGTAATTCTTTATAATATTAAGAATTGGAGAAGCTCCATGAACTTTTAAAATTTGTAAGTCATTTAAAAGGATTTCACGAGCAAGTTGACCTTGTTCGCTTAATTGTAGTGCACGAAGTTCTTCCGGATGAAGTTCTGCTATATTTCCGTTTAGTGTTACTTTTTCAATAATTTCAGAAAAATTACCTATTAGATTGCGCTCCCAACACATTGCATTCACTTCTTCAACAAATGGAGTAGTAATAAGGTCTTTAAAATTTTTTACACTTTGAATTTGATGTTTTGTAAGAGATAAATTTGTCATAATAATTATAGTTCTGTCTATTTTTTAAATGAAATCTAAAAAATAGAAGAAGCTGTTTTGGTTGTAAATTTTTCTAAAAACAACATTCCTTTGTAAGAATTTCCTTTCTTGTTTAACTTGGGGCTCCAAACAGTAATACAGAATTTATCTGGATGAATTGCAATAATACCACCACCAACGCCACTTTTTCCAGGCAAACCAACACGAAAAGCAAACTCACCAGATTCATCATAAAAACCACAAGTAAGCATAATTGCATTAATTCTTTTTGCTTCACTCATAGTAAGTATTCTATTTCCTTTTTTTGTGGTGTAAAAATCATCAGCTAAATATAAAAATACTTGCGAAAGTTCTCTACAGTTCATTTCTAAAGAACAAATATGAAAGTAGAAATCTAAAACGTCGTTAACATTGTTTTTTATGTTTCCAAAAGACTTTATAAAGTTAGTAAGCGCAATATTTCTAAAACCAGCATTTTTCTCTGACTGTGCTACTTTTTCATTATAATTTAGATAAGTGTTTTTAGAAATCTCTTTACAGAAGGTTAAAAAATCTTCTTTCGGATTTTCTAAGTGACTCAATAAAACATCACAAACTACTATTGCACCAGAATTTATAAACGGATTTCTTGGTCTTCCTAAATCTGTTTCTAATTGCAAAAAGGAGTTAAACGGATTCCCAGAAGGTTCTACGTCAACTCTTTCCCATAATTTTTCACCTTCTAATTTGTAAGCTAAAGTCAATGACAAGATTTTAGCAATACTTTGAATTGAAAATTTCTCTTCAGAAGCACCAACACCAAAGCTTTCTTTATTAATTGTTGTAATATTTATACCTAAATTATTAGGATCTACAAATGCCAATTCAGGAATATAATTCGCTATTTTTCCTGTATCTTCAACATCTTTTAAATCTAAATAGATGTCCTCAATTATTTTTTTATAATTCTCCATTAGTAATTTATAGTATTCGTAGAACAAACTTATTAGAAAATTCTTTACGAAACAATGGAAAGAACAAATCAAAAAAAAAAGGAACTACATTACTGCAATTCCTTTTTGAAATTTTATTAAAATTTGAACTTTTACAAAGCTTCCACAAACAAACCTTCGTCTGTTTTAGAAACTTTGGCAACCTCTTTTTTTGTTAAACCTTTAATTGTTTTGTCCCATTTTTTGTTAGACAAGCCAGATTTTATTTTCAAATCGTTTAAATCGATTTTTTCAGCTTTCGTAATAATTGCTAAAACCGCTTTTTCTTCATCGTTTAGTTCAATAGAAGGCGCTTTCTTTTCTGGTCTCATTTGAGGAAAGAAAAGTACTTCTTGTATCGATTGATTGTTGGTTAAGAACATAATTAAACGGTCCATTCCAATTCCCATTCCAGACGTTGGCGGCATTCCGTATTCTAAAGCTCTTAAAAAATCTTCATCAATAAATTCTGTCGCTTCATCATCTCCTTTTTGCGCTAATTTTAATTGATGCTCAAAACGCTCACGTTGGTCAATTGGGTCATTCAATTCAGAATATGCATTTGCTATTTCTTTACCACAAACCATCAACTCAAAACGTTCTGTTAATTCTGGGTTGTCTCTGTGTTCTTTACAAAGCGGAGACATTTCTTTCGGATAATCTGTAATAAAAGTTGGCTGAATGTAATTTCCTTCACATTTTTCACCAAAAATCTCATCAATTAATTTTCCTTTCCCCATGGTTGCATCCACCTCGATATTCATCGATTTTGCAGCCTCTCTAATTTCATCCTCCGTTTTTCCGTTAATGTCGAAGCCAGTAAAATGTTTTATAGAATCTGCCATGGTTACTCTTGCATACGGCGCTTTAAAATCAATTTTATGTTCACCAAAAGTAGCTTCCGAAGTTCCGTTTACCGCAATTGCACAATGCTCTAAAAGTTGCTCACAGAAATCCATCATCCAATTGTAATCTTTGTACGAAACATAGATTTCCATGGCAGTAAATTCTGGGTTATGAGTTCTGTCCATTCCTTCATTTCTAAAGTTTTTTGAGAATTCATACACACCATCAAAACCACCAACAATTAATCTTTTCAAATACAATTCGTTCGCAATTCTCATGTATAACGGAATGTCTAACGAATTGTGATGTGTAATAAAAGGTCTTGCTGCGGCACCACCAGGAATTGGTTGTAAAACCGGCGTTTCAACTTCAAAATAACCAGCGTCATTAAAGAAAGAACGCATGGCGTTAAACAATTTTGTTCTTTTAATAAACACCTCTTTTACATGCGGATTTACCACTAAATCTGCATAACGTTGTCTGTAACGCATCTCTGGGTCTGTAAAAGCATCAAAAGTAACACCATCTTTTACCTTTGGCATTGGTAAAGGTTTTAACGCTTTACTTAATACTTTAAAAGACTTTACTTTAACTGTTTTTTCACCTACTTTAGTTGTAAATAATTCACCTTCAACACCAATAAAATCACCTAAATCTAGTAATTTCTTAAAGACATCGTTGTACAAAGTTTTGTCTTCTCCTGCACAAATTTCATCTCTATTAAAATAAAGCTGAATTCTACCTTCACCGTCTTGCAACTGCGCAAAAGAAGCTTTTCCTTGAATATTTATAACCATTAAACGGCCTGCAATAACCACCTGTTTACTTTCGGCGTAGTTCTCTTTTATTTCTTTCGAGTTAGAATCTACTGGAAATAAATCTGCAGGATACGGGTTTATACCCAAATCTCTTAACTTTGCTAGCTTTTCTCTACGTACAACTTCTTGTTCTGATAACTGCATTTCTTATATATTAGTTATAAATTTTTAAAGACAGCAAAGATACAATGTTTCAATAATTTAGCAATTACAGAATTCGATAAAATACATATTATTTGTTGTAGAAATCATAAATGGTTGTATATTTGCCCGCTACTTTTTGTTGAAGTAGCATTTAGTTGTGTTGTTTGGCACTTTATAAAAAGTGTCGTGGTTTTGTTAACCAATGGAAAGCTTCCCTTAAATGGGACGCTTTTTTTTTGCCTTAAACTCTAATTTTATTCTGTTTTAGAGGTAGATAAAATCTTTTTATTTAAGAATCTTTTTACTTTTTTGAAGCTATTTCCTGCTTTCCGCTATATCTTTTTTTTGTCTGTTTTCGATACAAATTTTTCATTCTTCAAAATTCACTCAAACAGACAAAAAAAAGGATGCCGCTTCAATCAGGGCTAGAACTGTTTACTTACTTATTTTAAAACTAAAAATTCATTAATAGTTCAAGGTTTTATTTGACTTTTATTCTGACTTATTAAGAATAAATCACCTAATTGTTTTAAAACCAATCAAAGTTAAAAAACGAGTGCTAATAAAAGGGATTCATTTGTTCAACTGCCTATTTTTAATTTCGTAAAAATTTAAGTTACTCTAACGGTAATACTCCAAATAATATGTTGGTTTCGATTTGCTAGAGACATACAATATCGAATTTAAGAAAATAAAATCTAGTGTAGATTTTTGTTTCTATTCATCAATCGAAAAGAAAAAGATAAAAACAACAATCTGTTTTATTTAATAATAAGATGACTTTGTGAATAAAAGTAAAAAATACAAAATTGATAGTAAATTATAGAGGTGGTGAAGGAGAAATCAGATAATCAGTAACATACCTGTAGGTTGCCTTTTTTTATTGCTAACACGTATTTTTTTGATTAGCGATAAAAATAAAATTTAGGCTAAATATAAATTTATAACTAAAAAATTAGTTCAAACTAAATAATTAGTTATATTTGTGTTATTGAACTAATAAGTTAGTTGAAAATATGAGGAAACTTTTAATGTTTATTTTTTTATATGTCCTTACTTTTTCATGTGATAACAATGAGACTGTAATTGTTGTAAACTCTGATGATGAAGATAAGTATTTGGAATTAATGAAACTAAAGCTAGATGATGCCTATAATAACTTGTTAGATTCAAAACTATCTACAGAAAATGAATATAAAGAAGTTCTTAAATCATGGGGTAGTTTTCATCAACAAGTAGGAGAAATTGTAAAAGAACATAAATTTGATTGGGGAGTTAAAGACAGTTTAATATTAGTTATGAATAAAGTTTACTTCAATAAAAAGGGAAAAGTAGCATACTACCTTTTTAAAGTGAAAAATGAAAGTGTTTCGAAGTCTAAAAAAGTTGAGTACGAAAAGTTACTATTAGAAAATATTTCTAAAATTAAAATTGATTTAAAAAGAGAAAATAAATTTTCTCAGTGCGGGAAATCAAAATATTTAAATATATGAGCAAGCAATTAACAAAAGCAGAGGAACAAATAATGCAAGTCTTATGGGATTTGCAAGAAGCATCTGTAAAAGAAGTAATCGCAGAATTACCTGAACCAAAACCAGCATATAATACGGTTTCTACAATTATTAGAATTTTAGAAAACAAAGAATTTGTAGGTCATAAAGCTCTAGGAAGAGGGTTTTTGTATTATCCAATCATAGAAAAAGAAACGTATAGCAACCAAAGTTTGCATAAATTAATGAATGGTTATTTCGACGGTTCCTTTAAAAGTATGGTTTCCTTTTTTGTGAAAGAAAATAAAATGGATGTGAAAGAATTAGAATCGATTTTAAAAGAAGTGAATAGAAAAGAGTAACAGTTTGCAGCTAGAATTGCTTACAGGTATTCTCGAGCGTAATCGAGAGGTAATTGCGGTTTTGATTGTGCTCGATCTGACATTATTTGATAAATAAAAAACAAAAAAATGATAAATTATATAATACAAGTTGTCTTATTCCAGGTGTTGTTCTTAGCAATTTATGATTTATTTTTAAGTAAAGAAACCTTCTTCACAAAAAATAGATGGTATTTATTAAGCACACCAATTTTGTCTTTTTTGTTACCGTTGGTTAAAATACCAACATTTAAAAAAGTAGTACCACAAGAATATATTGTCTATTTACCAGAAATTATTTTATCACCAGAAAAAGTAATACAAGAAACATCTTGGTATCCATCTGTAAATTACATCGATGTTTTATTTGGTTTTGGAGTCATTATTTTTAGTGTATTGTTCTTAGCGAAACTGCTACAAATTATAAATCTAATTCGTTCTTATAAACGAACTAAGAAAGATGGTTACACGTTGGTTTTAATTCCGAAGCAAACAAAAGCTTTTTCATTTTTTAACTATATTTTTTTAGGAGACGAAATTCCTGATGCTCAAAAAGAACAAGTAATTGCACATGAATTGGTGCATAGTAAGCAAAAACATTCTTTAGATTTATTATTTTTCGAGGTTTTAAAAATAGTAATGTGGTTTAATCCGATGATTTTTATCTATCAGAAAAGAATCACTTTAGTGCACGAATACATTTCTGATGAAGTAGCCACAAAATCTGCACCCAAAGAAAATTATATCAATCAATTGCTATCTAACTTTTTTCAGGTTGAAGATATTGCGTTTATCAACCAGTTTTATAAACAAACATTAATTAAAAAAAGAATTATTATGATGAAGAAAAAACAATCAAAAAAAATGAATCAATTAAAGTATTTAGTATTGATTCCTGTATTAATTAGTATGCTTTTTTATACTTCTTGTTCGGAAACAGAAATAAAGGAGGATTCTATAATAAAAGAAAAACAAAAAGTGTTTTTTAAGGGTAAAACTGATCCATTAGAACTAACAAATGAAAGTTATTTTGATATTCATATAGGAAGCCTTAATGATGGAAAAGAATTAACCTATTCTGATTTGAAACCTGATGAAAAAGAAGAATACGATAAATTTAATAATAAATTTGGAAAAGGTGAATTTTCACAACCTAAAATTTTTAAAGGTTCAAGTAGCCGAAAATTACTTGTTTTTAATAATGATGAAATAGAAACAAAAACAGAAACAGCAAGTATTCATAATAAGGACGGTTCAGTTAACTTTCTTACAATAGAAGAGGCACCAACATTTCCTGGTTGTGATTCTGGAGATAAAGACTGTTTCTCTAAAATGATTCAAAAGCATTTTAAAAGAGACTTTAATACTGCGTTACCAAATCAGTTAGGTTTAAGTGCTGGTAAGAAAAGAGTATTTGTAGGTTTTAAAGTGAATGAAAATGGAGATGTTGTGGGCATTCAAGCAAGAGGACCACATAAAAAAATAGAAGAAGAAATTATAAGAGTAATGAATACGCTACCTAAAATGAAACCAGGTAAACATGAAGGTAAAAAGGTAGCTGTGAGTTATAACATTCCGCTTGCAGTAGTTATAGAATAAAATTAGTAAAATGAAGAAGAGAATTTTAATTGTAGTATTATTTGTTATTGTAAAAGTCGGGGCGCAAACTCCGACTTTTTCTAGAATAGATAGTTTGTTCGAAAACGGGAGGTATCAATTGGCTTTAGAAAGATTAAAAGCTTTAGAATCACCTTCATTTTTATCAAATTATAAAATGGCTGTTATTTATGAGTCTATTGATAATTATAAACAAACTGCCTATTTTTTAGAACAAGCTTTAACCTTTAAAGAAGATAAAAAAGCGAGTTTAAAATTAGCAAAAGTGTATCAAAAGTTAAGAAAATCTAACTTGTCTATTGCTATTTATGAAAACTTATTAGCTAAAGATTCCTTGAATTTGATTTTAGAGTACCAACTAGGAAAGTTGTATTTTAACACTAAAAAAATAAATAAAGCTACTTTAATTTTTAAAGATTTAATAAAAAAAGATACTCTAAATGCAAGTTATTCTTATAATTTAGGGTTGCTGTATTCTTATTTAAGTGATAGAGATCGAATGATAAATAGTTTTATAGCTGCATTTAAAAAAGATTCTACACACATAAAAGCTATTTCTAAATTAGCGCTTAGCTTCTTTAAACTGAGAGAGAAAGATTCGACGTATTTGTTTATTGATAAAGGCTTAGCATTGGTACCAAGTCACATCAGTTTAAATAGGATAAAAGTAAATCAATTATACAGAGAGAACAAATATGAAGAAACCATTCCTATTTTACTAAAATTAGATAGCATTGAGAAAATGGACGCATATAATAACACCATGTTAGGAAAAGTATATTACAATCTCGAAGATTATCAGAATGCAGAAATAAGGTTTAAAAAGGTGGTAGAAATAGATTCAGAAGACTTTAAAACATTTACTTATTTAGGTCATATTGCTATGAAGCAAAAGAATTATAAAAGTGCTATGTTTAATTATTATAGAGCTACTATAATAGGACAAGAAAAGAGAGATGAGGAGTATTATGGTTTAGGAACGGCTTATTCTGAAATGAAAACACCAAAAATGGCATTAAAATTTTATGAAAAAGCGTTTGAAGAAAATGCTAGAAACTATAATGCGAAGTTTCAAGTAGCAAAAATTACAGATGACTTATACAAAGACAAGAAAATGGCATACAAACATTATAATAGTTATATAAAACGTTTTTTAAATAGGAATAAAGTAGAGAGTGATTATGTTTTAAAAAGAATTTCAGAGATTAAAAAAGACTATTTTATGAGAGGTGAAAAGTTAGAATAGAGAATTCATTAAATTTTAGTAGTTTTACGTATTAATAAAATTGACTAATGCGTTTCTTTTTTTTATCAATATTTATGAAATTTTTACTAATTATTATGTTTTTTTCTTTCACTTTGCATAGTAATGCTCAGGATAAAAAGGACTTAGCTAAAGTCTATTTTCAAAGGGCATTAAAAACTTACAAAGAGTTAGATATAGAGAAAACAACAAAGTATTTAGAAAAAAGTAGAGAACTAAACGGCGGAATTAACATAGAAAAAAATGCAATTTTTGGGTCTAAATTTTATTATGAATTAGGAGCTCATAAAAAAGCTGAAGAATATTTTAAGGCTTTCTTTAAGCTAAATAAAAATAAAAAATCACAGATCTACAAGGAGATGTTATTGGCTTATACAAACAATTTAGATGCTATAGAGAGTCCGAGTTCTGTAAATAAATTAATTGGCCTTAAAAAAGAAAAAGAGAAAAAAGAAGCTCTTGAGAATGCAGAGAGAATTGAAGCTGAAAAAGAAGAGGTTGTAAGATTAAAAAAATCGATTCGTTCATTAGAAAATTCACTTTCCTATATTTCAAATAAAAATTCTAGTCAGTATTTAAGTATGCAATCTTCGTTGAATAAAATGAAAGAGAAGCTAGTTTTACTAAAAAAAAGGTCTAAATAATAGCTTTATTAATACTTTTCTTGTAACAGAAAATGAGGCAAAAGTAGAAGAAGTTATTCTTGTAATTATAAAACTAAATTTTAAGAATTAAAAATTACAATAACCAATTTTATTTAGTTAAAATGTAGTAAAGTATTGATTACTATTGAAGTAGTTCTGTGGGTTAAAAAGGTGTTTTTATAAAATTAGAGGATTCGGAATTGGGCATCTATTCAGTTTTAATAACTTTATATTGTTACTTAACAACTATTAGCACTTTTCTTTTTCAATAAATTTTTGATTCTTTTAAAATATTCCCATGAACCTTAGGGTAGGTGAAAAAATAATAGGTTGTGAGTAATAACTTAAATTCTTTTTTTTTAAAAAAATAAAAGCCAAATTTGAGTTGATGAAACTTATTTAATTATATTCACCGTAAATAAATTCTTTTTTAGATAACTGTAGGTTTCTACTTTGTAAGAAAAGTATACAAAACGCAGTTAATTATATTAATTTTTATCATGAATAACAATCTTTTAATAGCGCAAATTAAAAAAAAAGATAAAGTTGCTTTTAAAAATTGCTATAATTTTTTTTTCAAGGATTTAGTGCTGCATGCAAATAAATATTTGGCAGATTTCTCTATTAGTGAAGACATAGTGCAAGAAGTCTTTGTGTACATCTGGGAATATTCAGGAAAAATAGAAATTAAAACTTCACTTAAGGCATATTTATATGCAATGGTAAAAAACAGAAGCCTTAACCATCTAAAGACTATAAAAATTACAGATAATGATAATTATATTGATTTAAGTAGTTTATTAGTCAATAATATTGAAATGTTTGAAGCTTCTGAAGAAAATAAAGATATCCTCTATGTAAAGGTATTAGAAGTAGTGAATAAAATGCCACTTAAAATGCAGGAGATTTTTAGACTCAAATTTTTAGAAAATTATAAGTATAATGAGATTTCAGAAGAACTTAATGTCTCTGTAAATACTGTTAAAACCCAACTAAAAAGAGCAAAAGTTAGGATTAAAGATTCTGTAATAATTATGCTTTTTTTGTTGTTAATTGTCAATGTTTTTATTTAAATATTGTCATAATCTTCTATTTTTTCTAAAAAATATAAAATATTTTTGTCACCCCTTTTTAAATTAACATTGTCTTAACAATAAGGTGGTTTACCGCAAGGTTATAATTTTATACAAAAAGATATTTTCTTAAATGGAGTTTTCATTAATAATAAAAAAAATTAACAACACGCTTTCTGAAAAAGAAGCATTAGAGTTTGATTTATGGTATTCAGAATCTGAAAAACATAGAACATATTTTGAAAAGGTTAAAAATAATAAAGATTCAGAAGAATATATTTTTAATAAAGAGAAAAATTGGAGTTCTATTGAAGATAAAATAAAAACTACTAAAAAAACAAATTGGAAATATTATGCAGCTTCAATTGCATTATTGTTTTCCATTTCCTATTTCTATAATCCAATAGATAAAATAGAAAAAACTTCAGAAGTAATTGTTAACCCTGTAGATAGTAACAAAGCAATACTAACATTAAGTGATGGTAAAGAGGTTATTCTTTCTAAAGAAGATACAGTTGAAAATTTAATTTTTAAAAGAGAGGGTAAAAATATTGCTTACAAATCTTCAACTAAGTCCGAGAAACCTAATTTAGGTCAGAAGGTTAAGGAGATTGAGTATAATATTCTTACAACAAATACAGGTGGTGAGTTTTCTTTGACATTAGAAGACGGTACAAAAATTTGGTTGAATTCAGAATCTAAACTTAAATATCCTGTAAGTTTTACAAAAGGAACTACTAGAGAAGTTGAATTGATTTATGGAGAGGCTTACTTTGAAGTTTCTTCAAGCAGAAATAATTCGGGAGATGGTTTTAGGGTTCTAAACTCTCTACAAAATGTAAGTGTTTTAGGTACTTATTTTAACATTAAAGCGTATCCAGAGGATAATGAAATAATTACCACTTTAATAGAAGGAAAAGTTTTCGTTGAAAACAAGATTGGTGAAAAAGTTTATTTGAAACCAAACGGGCAGACCATATTAAACATGTCAACTCTAAAAATACAACAGAAAGAAGTAGAAGCAAAAGAAGAAATTTCTTGGGTTAGAGGATATTTTAATTTTAAAAACCTTCAATTAACAGAAATTACAAAAGTACTTTCTAGATGGTATGATGTAGATATTTCTATACAAAATAAAGAAATTGAAAATTTAAGGTTTAATGGAGTTTTAAACAAAAAACAAGATATAGAATTTGTTTTAGAAGCAATAACAAATACAAGTAATATTACTTATGAAATTAAAGATAAAAATATAAAATTAAGAAAATAAAGAAAAAAGGAAAGTGGTTTTGTCAATCTCTCACAATGTAAAAACCACACTTCCTTAAGATCATGCTTATTAATCAATTAATTAACACTTAACAAATTTATGGAAATTAAATTTACTGAAGCCTTTTTTCTCTCACGAAAAAAGCTATTAACTACTATTATGAGAACGTTTATTTACTTATTTTGTACAATATCATTTGCTTTTGTTTCAAGTGAAGGAGTATCTCAAAACGCAAAAATTAAAATCGATTCAGATATAACCATATCTGTTGAAGAAGTTTTTGAACTTATTAAAAAACAAACAGATTACACGTTTGTTTACGAAAACAGTCTTTTTAACAAGCTCCCAAAAGTTGTGTTAAATAAAGGTATTATCGTTGTAAAAGAACTTTTAAATAAAAGTTTAGAAAAAAGTAATGTCGTTTATATTTTCAATAAAGATGGATCAATCTTATTAAAAAAGAAAATAGTTCAACAAAAAATTACCGGAACATTAATAGATAAAAACAGCATGCCTATTATAGGGGCATCTGTAAGTGTTAAAGGAACAGGTAAAGGTACTGCGACAGATTTTGACGGAAAATATTCAATAGCAGCATCTAAAGGAGATGTATTGGTTTTTCAATCTTTAGGCTTTCAAACGAAAGAAGTTGCAGTAGGTAGTTCATTGGTTTTAAACGTTAGTTTAGAGGAATCTACAGAAAATCTTGCTGAGATTGTTATAACAACAGGTTATGATAAAATTAACAAGAAAAGTTTTACTGGAGCCGCAACGACAATTAATGCTGTAGATTTAAAAATTGATGGTATTAATGACGTGAGTAGAATGTTAGAGGGTAAAGTAGCAGGGGTTAACGTACAAAATATTACAGGGACATTTGGAGCAGCACCACAAATTACAATTAGAGGATCTTCTTCTGTTTTTGGTAATAATAATCCATTGTATGTTATAGATGGTGTCGTACAAGAAGATATTGTTGAACAAGACTTAGATGCCTTAACTTCAGGAGATGCTTCAACTTTAATTAGTTCTTCGATTGCAGGAATTAATGCTACAGATATTAAAAAGATAGATATTTTAAAGGATGCTTCTGCTACATCAATATATGGTGCAAGAGCAAGAAATGGAGTTATTGTAATCACAACCAAGAGTGGTAAAAAGTCAAGTCCTTTAAAGGTTACATATACTTTAGAACAAACAGTAAGAGATATACCTAGTTATTCTCAATATGATATTTTAGATTCAAAAGAAACTGTAGGTGCACTTCAAGGATTAAGAGAACAAGGTTTTTTAAAATTACCAGCTGTAGGAAATGCTAGATTTTCTGGAATTTATGGTATTTTAGAAAAGCAAATTAATTCCTTCCAAAATGGAGGCTTTGGTGTGGTAAATACACAGGAAGGTCGAAATAAGTTTTTACAACAGTATGAACTAGCAAATACAAATTGGTTTAAGACACTTTTTAGACAGTCTTTAATGCAAAATCATTCAATTAATTTTAGTGGAGGTGGAGAAAATAATTCTTTTTATGCTTCGATTGGTTTTGTAAGTGATCCTGGTTGGTCTATTGCAGATAAAGTTACAAGGTTAACTTCTAATATAAAGAATACGTATTACTTTTCAGACAAATTTAAGATAACGCTGGCAACGGTAGCGTCTATTAGAGATCAAAAAGCACCAGGTACATTTAGAAGAGTTGCTGATGTTGTTGATGGCCAATTTTCTAGAGATTTTGATATTAATCCATTTAGTTATGCTTTAAATACATCGAGAGCATTAAGACCAAGAGATAATAATGGAGATTTAGAATATTATACTAATAATTGGGCTCCGTTTAATATTTTAGAAGAGTTACAGAATAATACGATAGATCTAGATGTAAAAGATATTCGGTTTCAGTTTGATGCTTCTTATAAAATAACAGATGCTCTTACTTATGATTTGAATATGTCTTCTAGGTATGTTAATAGCACAAGAGAACATCAAGTAAGAGAGAAATCTAATGTAGTAAGAGCTTATAATTCAGATGGAACTCCTGTAATTGCTAATGCAAATATATTTTTATACACAGATCCAAACAATCCAGACGCTATTCCTGTTACTGTCTTTCCTGAAGGTGGCTTGTATATTAAAAATGATAATACATTAACATCTTATTATGTGAGAAATAGTTTTAAGTATGACAAAACATTTAATAATAAACATAATATTAATGCTTTATTAGGTCAAGAACTTCGTTATGTAGACAGGTTAAGAAACGAGTTCACTGGTTACGGTTTACAATTTGAAAACGGGTTTACGCCTTTTACAGATCCGAGGTTATTAGAAAAAATAATAACTGATGGTGATAATTATTTTGACTTAGCAAGAGACAGAGAAAGAACAGTTGCTTTTTTTGGTAGGGCAACCTATTCTTATGATGATAAGTATATTTTTTCTGCAACGGGAAGGTATGATGGATCTAACAGACAAGGTGAATCTACAAGTTCTAGATGGTTGCCAACTGCAACCGTAAGTGGAAAATGGAATGCATCTGATGAAAATTTTATAAAAGACTCTAATGTTATAAATAATTTGCAATTTAGAAGTTCTTATGGACTTTCTGCTTCACCAGGGCCTGCAACAAATGCATTGGCAATTTTTAGAAGCGAAATTACAGATAGACTAACAGTTAAAGAAAGAGAAACGTTTTTAAATATAGATGATTTAGAGAACTCTGAGTTAACTTGGGAAAAGCAGTATGAATTAAATTTAGGATTTGATTTAGGATTATTTAATAATAGAATTCAAGTAACAGCAGATGTTTGGAAAAGAGATGTTTTTGATAATATCGATTTGGTAAGAACAAATGGTATTGGAGGACAATTATTTAAATTTGGTAATAATGCTGACATTGATACTAAAGGTGTAGAGTTTGCAATTACAACAAAAAATATTAAAACTACAGATTTTAGTTGGTCTACATCTCTTAACTTTTCTTATTTTGATCAAAAAATAACAAAACTTCAAAATGAACCTCGTGTTATTGATCTTGTTGATTTACAGGGAGGTAATGTAGTCGGTTTCCCCTTGAATTCTTTGTTTTCTTTTAAATTCAATGGATTAAACAATCAAGGAGTTCCTACATTTGAACTGCCAGAAGGAGATGATTCTGTAACAGATGTAAATTTTCAAGACTCAGAAAATATACTAGACTACTTAGTATCTAATGGTTCTGTTCAGGCTAACATGAATGGAGGTTTTTCAAACACATTCAAGTATAAAAATTGGGATTTAAGAGTTTTAATAACGGGTGCTGGAGGTAATGTTGTAAGGTTAAACCCTGCGTTAGATAATTTTTATACAGGAACTAATGTGTTTACTAAAAGTACTGTTAATAGATGGATGTTTGATGGAGATGAAACCAGAACGAACATCCCGAAAATTGTAGACGTTAGAAATAATAATTCTTTTGGTAGCAGTGCTCTTTCTAGAGCATACAATGCTTATAATTTTTCTACTGATAGAGTAGCTAGTGGAGATTTTCTTAGAATGAAAAATGTTTCGCTTGGTTATAATTTCGACGGAAATGTTTTAGATAAAATAGGGCTGTCTTCATTAAGAGTTCAATTTCAAGGAACAAATTTATTCTTAATTTATTCAGACGCTAAGCTAAATGGTCAAGATCCTGAATTTTATGGTACTGGTGGAGTTGCACTTCCTATCACTAGACAATTTACAATGTCACTAAATATTGGTATATAAAAAATAATAAAATGAAAATATTATATAAAAAAATAACTAAAGTTACAGCGCTGCTATTTCTTTTTTCTTTGGTAGCTTGTAATGATTATCTATCTGAATTACCAGATGATAGAACAACTATAAATAGTGGAGAAAAAATAAAAGCATTAATTACAGGTGCTTACCCACAAGGTAATTATATGTTAATGGCAGAATTAATGTCAGACAATGCATTGTCTAAACCAACTAATAATGGAGTAGCTAATGATTTACTGCATGAGCAAATGTTTAATTGGGAAGAAAGTATCGATTTAAATCAAGATTCTCCAACCGCGTATTGGGTAGCTTGCTATGAAGCTATTGCACAAGCAAACCAAGCACTTGAATCGATAGAAGAATTAAAAAATCAATTTAATTTAGACGCAGAAAAAGGAGAAGCTTTAATTGCAAGAGCGTATGCACATTTTATGTTGGTTAATTTCTGGGGGAAACACTTCGATCCATCAACAGCAAATTCAGATTTGGGTATTCCTTACGTTACTAAACCAGAAACTGTATTAATTCAAAAATACACTAGAAATACAGTAAAAGAAGTATATGATTTTATTGAACGAGATTTAAATGAAGGGTTAAAACTAATTAAAAATAGAGAAGAAAATCCTAAGTTTCATTTCTCTAAGGAATCAGGACAAGCCTTTGCTGTTCGTTTTTACACATATAAAGGAGATTGGGATCAAGTGATATTAAATGCTAATGAATTATTAATTAACCCTAGATTACAAGTTAGGGATATGGTAGCATATAGAACACTTTCTTATGGAGAGCGTACTTTTAGGTATAATAATACTTTAGAAGATGCAAATATTCTTGTAAACTCTGTAAGTTCTTGGTGGGCAAGGAGTTTTGCATCAACAAATTATGGACTTTTATCTGGATCAGATATTTTTACTTCTGGAAACCCTCTAAACAAGCAATGGGCGTATCAAACTTTTGGGGGTGATAAGTTTTCTAACTTACCAAAATTTGATGAGTATTTTAAAATTACAAACCAGAGTGCAGGAACCGGTTTTGGTCTTACTCCACAAGTTTTGTTTAGCTATGATGAAGTTCTTTTAAATAGAGCAGAAGCGTATGCAATGAAAGAGAATTATACTAATTCATTAAAAGATTTAACAGATTTCTTGTCTAAGAAAACAGTAGGTTTTAATAATGGAACAGATAATTTAACAGCAGAAATGGTTACAGATACTTACCCTGTTATTGCAAATGAACTGACACCTTCTTATGGTTTTAAGGATGACAAACAAACCTCTTTTGTAAAAGCTGTTCTTAGTTTTAAACAAAAAGAATTCTATCACGAAGGTTTAAGATGGTTTGATGTTAGAAGGTTTAATATAGAAATTAAAAGAGCTTATAAGAAACAAAATTCTTTCGTTTCAGAAATTACTTTAGCTAAAGATGATTTGCGTAGACAAATGCAAATACCAGAGTCTGCTACCAATATTGGCTTAATTAAAAATCCTAGGTAATAATTAACTTTAAACACTTATGAAAAATATATATATATTAATAGCATTAGTAATTGTAGGGTTGTTTCAATCGTGCAGTAATGTAGATGAAAAATTAACTGAAAGTAATATAGACATTACAACACCTGGCCTTAATAGTACAGATAGTTGGTTAAGAGATAATTATACAACACCATATAATATAGACGTTACTTATAAATGGGATGAAGGTCGTGTAGATTTAAATAGATTTTTATTTCCACCAACGCTAGAAAATGTTATTCCTATTATGGAAGCTGTTAAGATAATTTGGATCGATACTTACTCTGCGGTAGGTGGAGAAGAGTTTGTGAAAAAAATAGCTCCTAGAGAGTTAGTCTTAATTGGTGGTTTTAACTTAAATGAAAATGGAACGCGTACTTTAGGTTTTGCTGAAGGTGGAAAAAACATTGTTTTATTTGAGGCAGATTTAATCAATTTAAAAGACAAAGCAAGTATAACCCGATTTGTGCGTACAATTCAACATGAATATACACATATATTAAATCAACAATTTAGATTTGATGAAGAGGCTTTTAAGCAAGTAACACCAGGAGATTATACGTCACAATGGTTTAATCCAGCAGATAGAACAGAAAGATTTGATATTGCAAACGAATTAGGTTTTATTACAGATTATTCAAGGTTAAGCCATACCGAAGATTTTGCAGAAATGACAGCAACATTGTTATCAAACTCAGCAGTAGACTATCAGGCCATTTTAAATAATATTAGTAAGAGAATTATAGATAAGGCTGTATCAAATGCGCTAGGGCAATTAGATGCAACAGCAACTGCAACAGAAGTTAAAATAGCCACAGATGCAGCTACTTTAATAGCAACTCCTCAAGCAGAAAAAGCAATTGATTTAATTAAACAAAAAGAAGCTTTGGTTGCTAGTTATTTTTTAAAACAATTTAATGTTGATATTTATGAGCTACAAAGAGTAGCTGCGGAAAATATTATTAAAGCCACAATATAAAAAATATGAAATATCTAAAAAAAATTAATTGGCAAATATTAGCATTACTTTTTATAGTAGTCTTATATAGTTGTGAAGATAATAGTGATCCAGAGCTTTTGTTCGAAGATGTACCAGCAGTTCGGTTCGAAAAAAAATTAAAAAAAGTAAGCGATTTTTTAATAGCTCCAGAGGCAGGCTGGAAAATGACTTATTTTACAGATGAGACTGCTTTGGGTGGGTTTACTTTTCTTTTTGATTTCATAAATGAATCAGAAGTTAGAATGGATTCTGATTTTGGTAATGCAGATCCTACGAAAACTAGTTTATATGGTCTTTCATTGGGGGCTACACTTAAATTAACATTTACAACCAAAAATGTTATTCACGAATTATCTGATGGAGCTAATTTTCCAGACGCAGCATTTGTGGGGCAAGGTTATAAAGGAGATTTTGAGTTTTTGTTCTCTAGTATAGAGGGTGAAGATATTATTTTTAGAAGTAATCGTAACCCCTCAAACTACATAAAATTTGTTAGAGCATCTAAAGATGAATGGAACAATCTTTCTACTCAGAACAGAGCTATGTTAAAGAACATTAAGAATGATCCTTCAAAATCAGTTTTTAGGAGTTTAACTATTGAAAATAAAGGAAATGTAGCGTCGTATTCATTTAATTATAATAATGCAAGACGTTTCTCTACATCAATAAAGTTAGATGAAAATGGCGAAGTACTAGACGTGAATTTTGGTATTGCACCTACTGCGACTGGTTTTAAGGTGAGTCCAGCAATAACGGTAGGGAATATTGAAGTCGAAAACTTTATTTATGATGAAATAAACAATGAGTTTGTTGCAGAAGAGCAAGGTGCAAAGGTAACAATTAGTTATGTGGGTACTCCTGCAATTCCTTTAACGGGTAAAGATATTCTACCAAACTTTTTAATTTTACATAATCCGTTTTTAAATTCTTTGGCTTCTGATTGGACTCCAGACTTAACAAATGTTGGTTTTAGTAATTTAATAACAAATTTAAATGCTTCTATTTTCTTCGATGTTACTAGAATTGATTTATACGACTTAGATAAAGATTCAGGTAGAATTTTTATAGGAACTAGTATTGGTAATGCTTTCTACAATATTAGCAAAGAAGTTAAAAATGGTAAGATTTACTTAACTATAGTATCAACAACAACACCACAATTTTTTACTGATGCTATAAAGCCACTATTGGACGTAATAGTAGATTCTAACGGTTTATATGTAGATCAACCTACCACATTAAATGGTTCTTCTAATAGAATTTTTAGTTTTGTACCTGCTAGTAATACAACTATTAGATATAGTGCGGTTCAATTATAAAAATATTTTAATTTTTTAAAGAAAAACCCTTTAGCAATAAAGGGTTTTTCTTATTTATAAGTATTTTTCTAAAACATATAATTGTTTGTAAATCTATTTTATGTTGTATTTTTACTTTATTGATATAATCAAATGTATTTTAGAGCGTTTATTTTTTTATTAACGATTATTTTTATCACTTCTTGTGATAAATTTTCATTTTCAAAAACGAATAAAAATCAATTTACAGATACCATTGTTAATTTTTCTTCTGTAGATACATCACCTTCCTTTAAAATTTGTGATTCCTTAATAAATAAAGAAGAAAAGTCTAATTGTTTTAGGAATACAATTCACAGAAAAATAGGAGTGGAGCTACAAAAACATGAATTCATTATTAAAGATTCAATTTCTGAAATTATCTATGTAGATCTGCTAATAGATGCGAAAGGAAATATTGTTTTAGAAGCAATACAAGCATCAGAAAGTATAAAAAAACAATTACCAAAACTAGACAGTCTTCTAAAGGTTTCTGTAGATAGAATACCAAGTATTCACCCAGCAATTAAAAGAGGTATTCCTGTAACAACAAAGTATCGGTTACCAATACTCATTCAATTAAAAGAGTAGTTTTTGTTTCTAAGGAAATAAGCAAGAAGCTTAAAATAATAAAGGTTACATACTGCTGCAAAATATTGAAACTAGAATATAACCTTTATAAAATGTAAATTAATAAGATTCTGAAACATGTTCAGAATTATCTGTAAACGCAAATATTAGTTAAGCATTTCCCAAAGTTTATCTTTCAATTCTTGCAACCCTTTTTGGGCAACAGAAGATATAAATAAAGCTTCAACACCTTTTGGTAGGTCTGCTTTAATTTCTGCTTGCAACTCATCATCTAACATATCTGTTTTAGATATTGCCAATAAACGGTCTTTATCTAATAACTCAGGATTGTGTTGTTTCAATTCATTTAAAAGAATTTCATATTCTTTATTAATGTCATCGCTATCTGCAGGAATTAAGAACAACAACGCAGAGTTACGTTCTATATGACGCAAAAAACGATGCCCTAAACCTTTTCCTTCTGCAGCACCTTCTATAATTCCAGGAATATCTGCAATTACAAATGTTTGATGATTTCTATGTTCAACAATTCCTAAGTTAGGTTTTAAGGTTGTAAAAGCATAATCTGCAATTTTTGGTTTAGCAGAGGTTAAAACAGACAGTAAGGTAGATTTTCCTGCGTTAGGAAAGCCAACCAAACCAACATCTGCTAGTAATTTTAATTCGATTCTAAACCAACCATCTAAACCATCTATACCTGGTTGTGCATATCTTGGTGTTTGGTTTGTAGAAGATTTAAAATTCCAGTTTCCAAGTCCACCTTTTCCACCAGGTAATAGAACTACCTCTTTACCATTTTCTGTAATTTCGTGTAAGATTTCGTCAGTATCGGCATCTCTAATAATAGTACCTAAGGGTACATCTATAAAAATATCTTCAGCATCACGGCCTGTACTTCTACTTTTACTTCCTGCACCACCACCTTCAGCTCTAAAATGACGTTTAAATTTTAAGTGAAACAATGTCCACATGTTTTTATCACCACGTAAAATAATGTGTCCACCACGTCCACCATCACCACCATCAGGTCCACCTTTAGTTATGTATTTTTCTCTGTGTAAATGCACAGATCCTTGTCCTCCTTTTCCAGAGGATGCGTAAATTTTTATGTAATCGACAAAATTTCCTTCAGTCATGTTTTCTGTTTAATTATGTAATTGCTTAATAGTGTAATTAAAAAGATACCTATTAAACATTTGCAAAGTTACGCCTTTAAAGGGTATCAAACACTTTAGAAATTCGTTGTGTAATTTCTTCTACAGAACCTACACCATTAATTCCGTAGTATTTATTTTGATCATCAAAATAATCCTTTAAAATAGCTGTTTTTGTATTGTATTCATTAAAACGATTTCTGATTTTACTTTCATCAGTATCATCCGTTCTTCCACTTGTTTTTCCTCTTTCTAATAAACGAGTTACCAAAATATCTTCTGGCACCTCAAGTGCAATCATTCCATTTACTTGTTCTCCTTTTTCAGCTAAAAAGATATCTAAAGCTTCTGCTTGAGATTGTGTTCTAGGAAAACCATCAAAAATAAAGCCATTTGCATCTGCATTTTTTTCTACCTCTGCTTTTAGCATCTCTATGGTAACTTCATCTGGCACCAAATCGCCTTCATCCATATATTTTTTAGCCAACAAGCCTAATTTTGTTTCGTTTTTAATATTGAAACGAAAGACATCTCCAGTAGAAATATGTAGTAGATTGTACATATTTTTTAAAAATTCTGCTTGTGTTCCTTTTCCGGCTCCTGGAGGGCCAAATAATACGATGTTTTTCATTTTTGGTTTTGTTGATAGTTGATATATTTCTGGATAATTTCTTCCTAAGCCATTATAGTCTAAACCATAACCAACAATAAATTTATCATCAATACTTAGACCGATATAATCTATTGGTAACTCTTTTCTAAAAACCTCTGGTTTAAAAAATAAAGTAGCTATTTTTAGTTGTTTTACGTTTTTGTCTCTAAAGATATTATAAATTTCTTGAAGTGTGGTACCTGTGTCTATAATGTCTTCTAATATGATAACCGTTCTGCCTGTTAAATCTTCATTAAGACCAACTAGGTGTTTTACATTGTCTGTTGTAGAAGTACCTTCATAGGAAGCTAATTTAACAAAAGAAATTTCACAGTCACCTTCGAACTCTCTCATAAAATCTGCTGCAAATAAAAAACAACCATTTAAAATACCAACAAAAACAGGTACTTCATCTTTAGGTAAATCTGCTTTTACGCTTTTTGCTAAATATTTTACAATTGCCGAAATTTTTTCCCTACTAATAAAAGGCTTAAAATATAAATCTTGAAGTTTTATAATACTCATAAGAGTGCAAATATAACTGCTATTATTGAAATGAAAAAACCGTTTTCTTATGAATTGCTGAAACAAGTACAGCACAAGAAAACGGTTTTTAATATGTTAAATTAGAACTAGTTGTTCTTTTCTTCTTTTTTAGAAGTATCATACATTATTGGTGTTGCAACAAATAATGATGAATATGTACCAACTATAACACCTACAATTAGTGCAAACATAAATCCTTTAATAGAATCTCCACCAAATAAGAAGATTGCTAACATTACTAATAATGTTGTTAAAGAAGTATTTATTGTTCTTCCTAAAGTAGAACTTAAAGCTTTATCTACAACTCTGCTATATTTCCATTCTGGGTGTGTTCCTGTAAATTCTCTAATTCTATCAAAGATAACCACAGTATCATTTAAGGAATAACCAACAACCGTTAAAATGGCGGCTATAAAAGATTGACCGATTTCCATATCGAAAGGCATGAAACTATATGTGATAGAGAATACAGCTAATACGATTAATACATCATGAAAAACTGCAATTACCGCTCCAATAGAGAAAGATACTTTTCTAAAACGTAATAAAATGTATAAGAAAACAACTAGTAAAGATCCAAAAACAGCATATAAAGCATCTGTTTTAATATCATCTGCAATAGTTGGTTCTACCTTAATGTAACTCATTACACCAGAACCTTCTTTTTCAAAACCTGGTTTAAAGTTATCATAAGTTGTGTCTCCTAGGTAAGATTTTAATCCAGTAAATAAAGTGTTTTGAACTTCTTCATCTACTTCTTGTCCTTCATCATCAATTCTATAAGCAGTTGTTATTTTTAATTGATTTGGCGTTCCGTATGTTTTTACTTCAGGTGCAGAACCAAAAGCATCTTTTAATGTTTCTGCAACTTTAGTAGAATTCATGTCTTGATCGAAACGAACAACAAAAGAACGACCTCCTTTAAAGTCTACACCCTGTTTTAATCCGATTGAAAAGATTGAAATAAGACCACCAATAATAATTGTTCCAGAAATGATATATGCAATTTTACGTTTCTTTAAGAACTCTACACTAATATTCTGAAACCATCCTTTAGAGATAGAAGTGTTAAAAGTTAACTTAGAGTTTTTATTTACAGCTCCATCAATTAATAAACGAGTAATAAATACAGCAGTAAATAAAGAGGTTGCGATACCAATCATTAAAGTTAAAGCAAAACCTTTAATTGGTCCTGTTCCAAAAACAAATAAGATAATACCTGTTAAAAGAGTGGTAATGTTTGCATCAATAATTGCAGATAACGCTCCTTTTACAGAGAACCCTTCTTCTACAGATTGTTTTAACCCTTTCTTCTTAAATAAACTTTCTTTAATTCTTTCGAAGATAATTACGTTTGCATCAACAGACATACCAATTGTTAAAATAATACCAGCAATACCAGGTAATGTTAACACAGCGTTGAAAGACGCTAAAATTCCGAAGATGAATAAGATATTTACAATAAGTGCAATATTGGCATATAAACCAGCTTTACCATAGTATAAGATCATCCAAAGTAAAACCAATAAAATTGCTAAACCAAATGAAAGGAAACTAGCGTCTATTGCTTCTTGTCCTAAAGAGGGACCAACAACTTCTATTTGAATAATTCTTGCAGCAGCTGGTAATTTACCTGCTTTTAATACAGTAGCAATATCTTCTGCCTCTTCAATAGTCATGCTACCACCAGAAATAGAAGTACTACCTCCTGTAATTGCATTGTTTACTGTTGGTGCAGTGTATACATTGTTATCTAAAACTACTGCAATAAATTTATCTTTTTGTGCAGCTAAATCTGTTGTTAGTTTTGCCCAATCTTTAGAAGCACCACTATTCATAGTCATGCTAACTTCAGGTTTATTTAATTGACTAAAAACTTGAGAAGCATCTAAAATAACATCGCCTTCTAAAGGGGCAACATCATTTCTATTTGATTTTATTGCATATAAAGCAACTAATTCATCCGCTTCAAAGTCACTGTTTTCAGTTCCTGGTTGTTGCGTAGAAAAAGATTTATAATCCCATAAGAATTTTACATAACGTAATTCATTAGGTAGTAAATCTCTAATTTCTTTTCTTTTTAATAAGTCATTTACAGTTGCTGTATCTATAACTTTAGCATACCCAATTGTAGAGCTTAATTGCGCCTGCATTGGACTTAAGTAAGAGAAAAGCATTTTTTGGTTTACTTGTGTAGAATCGATAGATTCTCCTAATAAATCATCAATATCATCTTTTTTAACAGTGTCTTTAACTTTTTCAGTTACAGAAGTATCTTTTAATAATTCTATAGATTTAGAATTTGCTATAGATAAATATTGTAAAACTTCTGCATTAGAATATACTTCCCAAAACTGTAATTCAGCTTTACTAGTAATTAAAGAAGTTACACGTTCAATATCTTTAGCGCCTGGTAATTCAATTTGAATTCTACCAGAATTTCCAATTCTTTGAATGTTAGGAGAGGCTACACCAAATTTATCAATTCTACTTCTTAAAACTTCAAAAGCAGTACCAATAGAACTATTAATTTCTTTTTGTAAAGTTTCTCTAACAGAAATATTGTTTTCATTAAAAGAAATTTTCTCACTTAATCCTTTTGTTCCAAAAATTGAAGGATCACTTAATTTAGTGTCTCCAGCAATTTTTTGAAATTCTTCGAAGAATAAGTCTAAATAATTTGAATTACTACTTTTTTGCTTTTCATCTGCAGCTTCTAAAGCTTTATTAAAAGCTTCATTTTTAGAATCGTTAGACAAATTCTTTAAAACCTCTTTAACAGAAACTTGTAAGATAGCATTAATACCACCTTTTAAATCAAGACCAAGATTCATTTCTTTGTCTCTAACATCATTGTAGGTATATTTAGCAATACCTAAATTAATAATGTCTTTGTTTGCAACACTGTCTAAATATTTCTTTTCAGAAGCAGCTTTCTTTCTTGCATTATTATCAGTTACCTTTAATTCAGCATATTCTTTAGCATCCGTTTCTACTTTGTTTGCTAAGAATGTGAATGATAGTTGATATAAACTCACTATTCCGAAAAGAATAGCAAATACTTTAATCAGTCCTTTGTTTTGCATGTTCGTTATTTTATGTCGACTTTCTTTTTTTTAAAAACGAGCAAATATATTGTTTCTCGTAAAATCTGACAATTATTTTTGGTGATTGTTTTTTGTTATTTATAGTGTGATACTCCTAAATTTAAAGGGGTTGCAAAAAATGGAAATGAGTACATTTTTAGCTAATGTAGTTTTGGGGGCCAGCTCTAACTTCTGGCTCTTTGTAAGAAGTTCTGTTCTTTGTAAAAGAATTGTTTTTATTAACTTTATATGCAATTTTATAAAGTTGATCTGTTTTGTGTTGCTCTAAGTTTTTTGCGAGAGCCAAGTAATTTACAGTTGTAAACCTATCCGAATTATATTTTATTTCAAATACAAATTGATCATCTAAATTAGAGATATCAGTTTTAACTGTTAGTTCATGAATATCAATATTGTAATTAGAAGAGTTGTTATTATCTTCTTTGTCTTTAGAATTTTGATTTAGAATTAATTTATGCTGACTTTTGAGAACTTCTTTAATATTATTTATGCCAACAGCACTATAATAAGAAATTTTTAAAGTGCCTTTTTTGTTTGTTTTGATTGTAATATTTACAACGCCAAGTTTTATTAGTTCTTCTTTTACTTTAGCAACGGTGTTTTTAATATTTTTTTTGTTGATTTTAGAGTCAATAAACTCTAGAACAATTTCTTGATTTGGTATTGAAATTTGCTCCTGAGATGCACTAAAGTAGAGAAATAATAAAAAGAAAGTACTAATGTACCATTTTGCTTGCATGAGTCAAATATATAAAAATATTGCTTCTTAGTTCTTAATTAAAGAATCTTATTTAATTCTGTAATACGTAGTTTTATAGTGTAATGGTATAAGAGTTTTAAATATTCTTATTTTTGACTATATTTATTCTCTTAAAAATCAAAAAACAATAATACGTAAATAGTAGCTATGGAACATCAATCTGATATTGCAATTGCGCAAGCAAAAACACTGCAACATATAAAAAATATTGCTAAAAAATTAAATATAGAAGAGGACGACTTAGAAATGTACGGGAAGTACAAAGCAAAATTACCATTATCTTTAATAGATGATGAAAAAATAAAAAGCAACAATTTAGTTTTGGTTACCGCCTTAACACCAACACCTGCAGGTGAAGGGAAAACTACCGTTTCTATTGGTTTAACGGAAGGTTTAAATAAAATAGGAAAACAAGCAACCGTTGTTCTAAGAGAGCCTTCTTTGGGGCCTATTTTTGGAATGAAAGGTGGCGCTGCTGGTGGAGGATATTCGCAAGTTGTACCAATGGAAGATATTAATTTACATTTTACGGGAGATTTTAATGCGGTCGAAAAGGCAAATAATTTATTATCAGCATTAATAGATAACAACATTCAAAGTAAAACCAATAACTTAAACATAGATCCTAGAACTATTCTATGGAAGCGTGTGATAGATATGAACGATAGATCTCTGCGTGATATTACCATTGGTTTAGGAGGTACTTCTAACGGTGTGCCAAGGCAAGACGGGTTTAATATTACTCCCGCTTCTGAAGTGATGGCAATACTTTGTATGGCTTCAAATTTAGAAAATTTAAAAGAACGTTTAGGAAACATTTTTATCGGTTTCACTTTTGATAGAAAACCGATTTTTGCAAGAGATTTAAAAGCCGAAAATGCGATGGCTATTTTGTTGAAAGATGCCATTAAACCTAATTTAGTGCAGACATTAGAAGAAAATCCTGCGATTATTCATGGCGGACCGTTTGCAAACATTGCGCAAGGAACAAATACTATTATTGCGACTAAAATGGGACTGTCATTATCTAACTATGTTGTTACTGAAGCAGGTTTTGGTGCGGATTTAGGAGCTGAAAAGTTTTTGAATATCAAGTCTCAGTTTGCGAATCTAAACCCTAAATGTGTGGTTTTGGTTGCTACTATTAGAGCTTTACGTCATCATGGAGGTGCTAAATCAGAAGAGTATAATACAGCAGATCTAGAAAAAGTGAAAGACGGATTTAAAAATCTTGAAAAGCATATTGAAAATATTAGAAAATTTAACATAGAACCGGTGGTTGCAATTAATTCTTTTGTTTCAGATTCTGAAGAAGAAGTGAAGTTTGTAATTGATGCCTGTGCCAGCTTAGGAGTAAAAGCAGTTTTGTCTGAAGGTTGGGCAAATGGAGGTGAAGGAACTAAAAAATTAGCCGAAGCTGTCGTAGATGTTGTAGAAAACAAAGCAACCCAATACAAACCTTTGTACAATTGGAAATCTCCTATTAAAGAGAAGATTGAAACTATTGCAAAAGAAATTTATGGAGCAGATAAGGTTGTTTATGATACGAAGGCTGAATTAAACCTTAGAAGAATAGATAAATTAGGATTTAATAATTTTGCTGTTTGTATGGCAAAAACACAAAAATCTTTTTCAGATGATGCGAATTTAATAGGAAGACCTACTGGTTTTACAATAACCGTTCGTGAAATTGAAATAGCTGCAGGTGCAGAGTTTGTAATTCCTATCTTAGGAAAAATGATGCGAATGCCTGGGTTGCCATCAATTCCTGCGTCCGAAAATATGAGCATTGATAATAATGGTGTTATTTCTGGATTGTCTTAAAAAGGAAACCTCACAGATTTTTATAACCTGTGAGGTTTCAATTTTTATGTGTATAGTTCTAAATAAAATTTTGATTAAGGCATGTATGAAGTGATGCTATTCATTTTTTAAAATAAGAGTAATACTCAGTCTTATTTCTCCATAAGAAACTTCTTCGTTTAGTTTCTCGTAAATTGGTTTCAGTTCGATTTTTCGATCCAATTTATTAAAAGCAATTCTTACTTTATCTAGAACTTCTTTGGTAACATATTTTTCTAATACTACTTCTTTTCCTTCCGAGTATAATTGAGATAAATGTGAGAAAATAGTGGTAATTGATAAACTTCTTTTTTCTGCAATTTCTGTCGGATTAAATCCTTCTTTATACAAGTTAAAAGTTTCTTGTATTGTAGTTGTTTTTTTAGGTTTACTTGCTCCTTTAAATTTGCGAATAACAGTCATGAATTCTTCGCCATATTTTTCCATTTTGTTCATTCCAACTCCGGAAATCGCTAGAAATTCATTTTCGGTTACAGGAAGTTCACTTGCCATTAATTTTAATGTTTTGTCATTAAAAATGATGTAAGCTGGCATCTTCTCTTCCTTTGAAATGGAGTATCTTAATTTTTTAAGCGCTGTAAATAAATCTTTATTTGTCTCGCTTCCAATTGCTGTTTTTACTGTTTTTGGTTCCTTCTTTTTATCGTCAGCGGTTAAAGGAGTTGTTAATCGTATTGTTTTTTCTCCTTTTAAAACCTCCCAACCGATTGGAGTTATTTTTAAAGCAGAATTTTCGCTATACATTATTTCAATCAATCCTTGGTTTGCCATTTGAATCACATAATCTCGCCAGTCGAAGAATGAAATATCCTTTCCTATTCCATATGTTTTTAGAGTGAAATACTGTTTTGTATGAATGTCTGCGTTATTGCTTCCTCTTAAGACATTTATAAGCATTGTTATTCCATCTTTTTCGCCCATTCTTACAATTCCAGAAAGTGCTTTTTGAGTTAGAATAGTGCCTTCAAAATCTTTTGGCGGATTTTCGCAAACATCACAATTGCCACAGTTCTCTGTAAGATGTTCTCCAAAATAAGATAATAATATTTTTCTCCTACAAGATTTAGCTTCTGCAAATTGAAGCATTCTGTTTAACTTCTCCTTTTGCATCCCTGTATTGGCACCATTATCTGCAAATTGACTATACAGCACAAAATCTCTCATATTGTAGTACAACATGGTTTCTGATGGTAATCCATCTCTTCCTGCTCTTCCTATTTCTTGGTAATAGCCTTCGAGGTTTTTAGGTAAGTTATAATGAATTACAAAACGCACATTCGATTTATCAATCCCCATTCCGAAAGCAATGGTGGCAACAATTATTTTGGTATCGTCATTTATAAAATCGGTCTGAGTTCTTTCTCTTTCTTCGTGATTCATTCCGGCGTGATAAAATGCTACGGAATGCCCATCTTCTTTAAGATAACTGGCTACTTCTTCTGTGTTTTTTCTACTCAAACAATAAATAATACCGCTTTCGTTTTTTCTTCGTTTTATAAAAGAGACAATTTCTTGTAGCTTTTTCTTTTTTTGGACTTGCCCTCGTACTTCTATGCTTAGGTTTTTTCGGTCAAAAGAAGAAATAAATAATTTTGAGTTTGTTAAACCTAATTGTTGCTCAATATCTTTTCTAGCAGATTTGTCTGCAGTTGCAGTTAATGCCATAAAAGGCACATTTGGAAGCGAATTTCTAAATACTTTTAATTGGGTATATTCAGGTCTAAAATCATGCCCCCACATACTTACACAATGTGCTTCGTCAATAGCAACTAATTTTATATTTAGTGCTTTTAACCAAGTGTTACGAACCGATATCAATTTTTCTGGCGATAAATACAATAATTGTAAGTCGCCATTAATAGCGCTATTAATTACTTCGTTTTCTTCTTGAGGAGATATAGAGCTGTTAAAAAAAGCTGCTTTTATTCCGTTTGATTTTAAAGCTTGTACTTGGTCTTTCATTAATGAAATAAGCGGAGAAACTACAAGTGTAATTCCATCAAAAACCAATGCAGGAATTTGGAAACACATCGATTTCCCACCACCAGTTGGCATCAGTACAAAACTATCTTTTCCGTCTATTGTTCGGTTGATGATTTCTTCTTGTAACGGACGAAAGTTTTCGTAACCAAAAATATTTTTTAAAAGGGTGTGTGTTTGTTTCTTCAATTTTTAGCAATTAAGTAGCAAAAATACGTATTGAGTCCTAGAATTGCTTAGGTATGTTTGAAAATGTTTAACAAAAAAAATCCAACTCAAAAGAGTTGGATTTTATGATGTACTAATATTTAAAAACTAAATACTTTTTCTATAATTCTAATAAACCGTTTGTTTTAGTAACGCCTTCAGCAGATTCTTGTAAATGTGCTTTTTCAGCATCACTTAAATTAATTTCTACAATTTTCTCAATTCCGTTTTTACCTAAAACAACAGGAACTCCAATACATAAATCGTTCAAACCATATTCACCTTCTAATAAAGTAGAACAAGGGAATATTTTTTTAGTATCACAAGCAATTGCTTGTACCATACCAGAAACTGCAGCTCCAGGAGCATACCAAGCAGAAGTACCTAATAAACCAGTTAAGGTTGCACCACCAACTTTAGTGTCTTGCATTACCTGCGCTAATCTTTCTTCAGAAATAAATTCTGAAACAGGAATAGAGTTTCTTGTTGCTAATCTTGTTAAAGGAACCATTCCTTTATCTGAATGCCCACCAATTACCATTCCGTCAACATCAGAAATAGGCGCACCTAAAGCTTCTGCTAATCTATATTTAAAACGTGCAGAATCTAAAGCTCCACCCATTCCTATAATTCTATTTTTTGGAATTCCTGTAGTTTTATGAACTAAATAGGTCATTGTATCCATAGGATTAGAAACCACAATGATAATTGTATTAGGAGAATGCTCGATTAAACTAGCAGATACCATTTTTACAATTCCAGCATTAATTCCAATTAATTCTTCACGAGTCATTCCTGGTTTTCTAGGAATTCCAGATGTAATTACACAAATGTCAGAATTTGCAGTTTTAGAATAATCGTTTGTACTTCCAGTGATTTTAGTATCAAAACCATTTAAAGAAGCAGTTTGCATTAAGTCCATTGCTTTCCCTTCTGCAAAACCTTCTTTAATGTCTAAAATAACAACTTCAGAAGCAAAATCTTTAATAGCAATGTATTCTGCACAACTAGCACCTACTGCACCTGCACCAACAACTGTAACTTTCATATTTTTATTTTTTAATTATGTTGAATATATTCTTCGCTAAAATACGAATTTTTAGACAAGGTATTCGTTAATTTAAAGCAAAAAAAAGACATCTAAACGAGATGTCTTTTTTTTGTTGTATTTTAAATAGTATTATCTAATACTAATTGCTATACCTAAATTAGCAGTATTATATTCTTGTAAAGTGTAGCTTCCAAAAATTTTGAAAAACCCTAAACTTAGTCTTGCACCAATAGTAGATCTAAATCCGCTAGCATCAAACTTTGAGTTTATCGGGTCGTTTACCTCTCTTTTTTGACCAGCATAATTTAATTCATACTTCCCTAACATTTTAAGAGTTGAATTTCCAGAACCGTATCCTACACCTCCATATAAATTGATGATAGGAAAGTTTAAAGAAGCAATTGCTTGAACCGTATATGAGTTTAATTTAAATTCCGCAAGACCATTGGTAACATCTACATCTCCATTGTCTGTAATGTTATAATCAACATTCATCGTTGTATAGGCTGCAAGTAAAGATACGTGTAATGGTGTTTTTCCTATTGGACCAAACCAATCTGTAATTTCTTTTTTTAATCCAATACCAAATAAATCCCCTTTTACATCATCAGAACCAACTTTTGGCACGAATCTTAAGCTTACTTCAAACTTGGCAGGTAAACCTACATTTAATTGAACTGCTGGGGTTGGAACTGCACTTAGTGGCAAGCTTTCTTTGACTCCTCCAGGAGCATCAAAAGTTGTGTTATAGTTTATAAGAGGATTATCTGGATCATTATAATTAACCACTGTAGATGGAGTTATATCTTCAGAACCTGCAACAGTTGCCGCTGTGATACTTCCTGTATTTATGGAGGATAAACCAGATAATGTAAACATTTCATCTTCCTCTGGCACTAATGATGCATTTAAACCAATTGAAATATCGAACCCAAAAGGTTTATGAACTTTTGCTGTGTGATACCAACCGTTATTCATACCATAAATTAAACCTTTCATGGCAGGACTAATATAGGCATTAATTAATTTACCTCGATCGTTATCGTTTGCTAATAGGTATCCTTCAAAACCATCTTGTGCTTTTGTGTTGAATGTTAAGGCGAAAACACCTAAAAAAAATATAATTGATTTTTTCATTTTAGAGAAATTTAATTAGTGGTTAGCTATTATGGTGGCAATATATAAAATTATGTTAAAATACCTGTTAAAGGAATCTGTTTTTCCTTAATAAAAGAGAAAAATACCTACCTCTAGGTATTAAAAAACCCTAACTTAGAGCTAGGGTTTTTATTACTATTTTTTTGTGTTTAAAATCTAAACATCAATTTTTGCATATTTCGCATTCTTTTCTATAAACTCTCTACGTGGTGGTACTTCGTCTCCCATTAGCATAGAAAAAACTCTATCTGCTTCTGCAGGACTATCGATTACAACTTTACGTAAAGTTCTAAATTCAGGATTCATTGTAGTGTCCCAAAGTTGTTCTGCGTTCATCTCACCAAGACCTTTATAACGTTGAATAGTTACAGAGCCTCCCATGTTTTTTGCAATAACATCACGTTGGTCATCATCCCAAGCATATTCTCTTTTTTGTCCTTTTTTTACTAAATATAAAGGTGGTGTTGCAATGTAAATATAACCTTGCTCTACCATTTCTTTCATGTATCTAAAAAAGAAGGTTAATATTAAGGTAGCAATATGCGATCCATCTACATCGGCATCACACATAATAACTACTTTATGATATCTTACTTTAGAT
This sequence comes from Polaribacter sp. ALD11, assembly GCF_002831685.1. Lineage (NCBI taxonomy): Bacteria > Pseudomonadati > Bacteroidota > Flavobacteriia > Flavobacteriales > Flavobacteriaceae > Polaribacter > Polaribacter sp. ALD11. The sequence goes on from NZ_CP025119.1 coordinate 3,333,377, forward strand.
AAGTTTAAGGCTCTTGGGTCTTCTTCTGTACCGATAGAAACACCTAAAGCTGTAAACATGTTTTTGATCTCTTCGTTTTCAAAAACTTTATGTTGCATTGCTTTTTCAACATTCAATATTTTACCACGTAGTGGAAGAATTGCTTGAAAGTTACGATCTCTACCTTGTTTTGCTGTTCCACCTGCCGAATCTCCCTCAACTAAGAAAATTTCACATTGTGCTGGATCAGTTTCTGAACAATCTGATAATTTCCCAGGCAAACCACCAATAGACATTACTGTTTTACGTTGCACCATTTCTCTGGCTTTACGTGCAGCGTGTCTTGCGGTTGCGGCTAAAATTACTTTTTGAACAATTATTTTAGCATCGTTAGGGTTTTCTTCTAAATAGTCTGTTAACATTTCTGATACTGCTTGCGATACTGCAGCAGAAACCTCTCTGTTTCCTAACTTTGTTTTGGTTTGCCCTTCAAATTGTGGTTCTTGTACTTTTACAGAAATAATGGCTGTTAATCCTTCACGGAAATCATCACCAGCAATTTCGAATTTTACATTTTTCAGCAATCCAGATTCATCTGCATATTTTTTTAAGGTATGTGTTAAACCTCTTCTAAAACCAGATAAATGTGTTCCTCCTTCGTGTGTGTTAATGTTGTTTACATACGAATGTAAGTTTTCTGCATACGAAGTATTATACACCATGGCAACTTCAACAGGAATTCCGTTTTTTTCACCTTCCATAGAAATTACTTGCGACGTTAATTGCTCGCGAGTAGAATCTAGGTATTTAATAAATTCTGGTAAACCTTCATCACTATGAAAAACTTCAGAAATAAAATTTCCTTCATCATCAGTGCTACGTTTGTCTGTTAAAGTAATTGTAATTCCTTTATTCAAAAAAGACAATTCACGCATACGAGTTGCCAAGGTATCGTAATTGAATTCTGTAGTTTGCTTAAATATTGTTTTGTCTGGTAAAAAAGTTACAATTGTACCTGTAAAATCGCTTTCTCCAATTGTTTTTACTGGATATAATGCTTTTCCTTTAGAGTATTCTTGTTGCCAAACTTTTCCTTCTTTGTGAACGGTTGCTACTAAAAGGTCTGAAAGTGCGTTTACACAACTTACACCAACACCGTGTAAACCACCAGAAACTTTATAAGAATCTTTATCAAATTTACCACCAGCACCAATCTTAGTCATTACTACTTGTAAAGCAGAAACGCCTTCTTTTTCGTGTATTCCTACAGGAATTCCACGTCCGTTATCTTTAGTAGTAACAGAGTTGTCTTCATTTATTGTAACATCTATTGTATCACAATAACCACCCATTGCTTCATCAATAGAGTTATCGACAACTTCATATACTAAATGATGTAAACCACGTACACCAACGTCTCCAATGTACATTGAAGGACGCATTCTAACGTGCTCCATTCCTTCCAGTGCTTGAATACTGGAAGCATCATAACTGTATGTTTTTTTTTCTTCGCTCATTATATAAAGTGAATTATTAGTTTTTAGGTTGATAAAATTCGTCTATAAAAAAAACAAATTTAATAAACTCAAATTTACGTTTTTTTAAGACCATTTAAAAGCTTTTTAATGATTTTAGCTTGAAAATATAAATATTTAATGATTTTGTAAAAGTGTCTTAAAAGTCTTAAAAATACTTTTAAAATTAATTTTAATGTTTTTTATTTCAGATAGAGCTTAGAGATAATTAAAAGTAGCTTAAAACTTTTATTTTCAAATTCTAAAATATAATAATTTGTCCTTTTAAGGTGTTGTTAAGGCATTTTTTAAGTTGTAAAGAGATTGTATAGTAATAAATAAGTTAAATTGAAAAATGTGGCCAAAAATAAGTAGCTACAATGTTTGAATATTTAAAATAGATAAAAATTAGTTGATAAAGCTGTGGTGTTATTGTTTCGTAAATTATATGTAAAATAACGTTTTTTAGTATTAGAAAGGTAACTTTTGTATGATTTTAAGTTAACTGAAGTTTAGTAATACAAGGATAAATTTGTGTTCGAATTTAATCATAAACTGAAAAAAATGTATTTTAAATTTTTACTTACTTTTTTAACATTATTTAGTATTACCACAGTTAATAGTCAAAATACAGGCGTATTGAAAGGGGTAATAATAACAGAACAAGGCCAACCTATAATGGGTGCAAATGTTCATATAAAAAGTTTATCTATTGGAACAACTTCTAATGAGAAGGGAGAATTTATATTAAAAAAAATAGCAAATAATTCTTACACAGTAGAAGTATCATATTTAGGGTACAATACAGTTTCTAAAAAAGTAGTTGTAAATAATTCAGAAACGATTCAGAATTTCATATTAAAAGAAAGTTCATATATGCTAGAAGGTGTTGTTATAACATCTCAAAAAAGAGAGCAAAAGAATAAAGATGTTCCTATTGCAATCACATCTTACGGAACCGAGTTTATCGAAAACCAAGGAACTTTTGAATATGATGCTTTGTCAGAATACGTACCTGGTTTTCAAGTGCAAATTCAAAGTGTAAATAATCCTGGTATTGTTATTAGAGGGATTACAAGTGATAGTGGAGATTCTAGGGTAGAACCAAGAGTGTCAATTTTTCAAGATGGTGTTTCTATAAGTAAGTCGAGAGGTTCTGTAGTAGAACTGTACGACATAGAACGTATAGAAGTTTTAAAAGGACCACAAGGAACATTATTTGGTAGAGGAGCACAAATTGGTGCGATGCACATCATTCAAAATAAAGCAAAAAACGAAACATCTGGTGCTGTAAAAGTTGGTTATGGTAATTACAATCAGATTTTAACTACCGGTTACTTTAATGCTCCTGTAGTAGAAGATAAATTATTTTTTAGAGCGGCTGCGATCTATAATAAAAGAGATGGTTTTATAAAAAATCTTTCTGGAGGAGATTTAAACGGAAAAGAAACTGCTGCGTTTAGAACTTCTTTTAAATATTTAATAAATGATGATACAACTTTAGATCTTATTGCAAACTGGCAAAAAGATACACCTCCAGGAACCTCTTTTAAAAGTGGAACGTATGCTCCTTTAGGAGGAGATACAAACCCGAATACTTTTGCAGATCTAGAAAGAGGAGAAGAATTAGGTTTAGATAGAACTGTTTGGGGTGTTACTGGTATTTTAAAACATGAGTTAAATGATATTTGGGACGTAACTTCTACAACTGCGTATAGAAAATTTAATTCTGATGAGGCTTTTGATGCAGATGGAACGGTTGCTCCGGCTTTATTTTTTCATGAAATATCAAAAGGAAAACAATTTAGCCAAGAAGTTAGATTTAATTTTGATACTGATGATAAATTTAGAGGTTTTTTCGGAGCCAATTTCTTCTATGAAGATGGTTCGCAAGAAGTGCCCTGGGAATTGGATGAAAGAAGTTTTGCAATGTTAATCTTAAATCCTGCTGCTTTCGTTTTAAATGGAATACCAACTTTATTGCCAAATATACCTAATGATCCTGCTGCTTTTGGTGCAATAGCAGGCGCTCCTTTAAGTTCTTATAATAAAGAAAGGAATACTAATTTTGGTAAAAATTATTCTGGAGATATTTTTGCTGACGCTTCTTATGATGTTACAGATAAATTATCATTTACGGTAGGTTTAAGAGCTACTTGGGAAGATATTAATGCAGCCTATCAAGTAGAAGATGCTGCAACTCCCTCGAATTTAGGGTATTTAACAGGCAATTATCCCAATATATTATTTGCGACTACAAACGGAGAAAAAATAGAAGCGAGTGAAAGTTTCTTATCAGCAGTGGGGCGTTTTGCAGTAAATTATGATATAAATAATAATATTACTTTATTCGGTACAGCAGCTAGAGGAAGAAGACCAAACGTTATTAGTGTTACAGCAACAGAAACGAACATCTTGTCAGACGAAACGGTATTGTCTTACGAAATCGGAGCAAAATCGCTGTTTTTAAACAATAGATTACAGTTTGATATGAATGCTTATATGTATGCGTATTCTAATTTTCAAACAACAATTACTAAGTTTGAAAATGGAAAATTAGTGTCTACGCCAGAAGATAGCGGAAACGCAAGTTCATTTGGTTTTGAAGCAGCTGCGCAATATGCTTTTACAAAAAGCAGTAGTTTTTTCGCAAATTATGGGTACATCGACGCTTCTTTTGATGATAAAGATTCTAATGGAAATGAGCAAGTACTAGCGGGAAATACATTTAGATTGACTCCTAAGCATTCATTTTCTATCGGGTTTAACATCAACCCAAAAATAAACGAAAATTTAGAGTTCTTTTTTAGACCAACATACACCCATAAGTCTAAAGTATTTTTTGAAGAAACAAATTTACCTAACATTTCACAAGATGGTTATGGTATTTTAAATTATAGAGTAGGTCTTACTATAAACAAAACGTATGAACTTGGGTTTTATATGAATAATGCTTTAAACAAGCAATATATTATAGATGCTGGTAATACAGGTGGGGCTTTTGGAATTCCGACATTTATAGCTGGAGCACCAAGGTTTTTTGGAGCGCAATTAAAAGTGAAATTTTATATCTAATAATTATAATAGGAATACTATCTAAAAAAAAATAGATAGTATTCTTTTTTAAATAGAAAAACAATGAAAAAATTGAGTATTACATTTCTTTTATTAATGCTATTTATTACTATTGTAAAAGGGCAAGAAGTTGTAAGTTTAGCTACAATTAAAAATAGTATTCATAAGAAAGAAATTAATGTAGCGGGAATGAAATTAGGAAATGAAGCCAAAATAATTTGGTCTAAAGAATACAAGGAAAAAAAAGCTCCAATTGCATTTGTATACTTGCATGGTTTTGGCGCAAGCAGTAGAGAAGGTGAACCAGTAATGAGTCTACTTTCAGAAAAATACAATGCCAATGTTTATATGTCTCGTTTAAAAGAACATGGTTTAGATAGAGATGACAACTTCGTGAATTTGACACCAGAAAATTATATTGCCTCTGCAAAAGAAGCTTTAGAAATAGGAAAAACTATTGGAGAGAAAGTAATTTTAGTAAGTACTTCTACAGGCGGAACTTTAAGTTTAAAGTTAGCTTCAGAAGATACTACTATTGCAGGTTTAATTATGTATTCGCCATTTATAGGACTTAAAAACCCTGCATTTGCAGCAATTCTAACACCAGAAGGTAAAGCCAGATTTATAAAAAGTAATGGTAGTGAAATTATGAAACAGAATAGACCAGAAGAGGAAGCGAAATACTGGTCAACTTCTTATCATATTAACGGCTATGAAGCTTTAGTTAAAATGTTAATAAGTAACATGACTTCGGAAACTTTTTCGAAAGTTAAGATTCCGGTTTTTGTAGGTTACTATTATAAGAATGAAAAAGAACAAGATCAAGTAGTTTCTGTTTCTGCTATTTTAAAAATGTACAATGGTTTAGGAACTTCTATTGATAAAAAAACTAAAAAGGCATTTCCAGAAGCAGGAAACCATGTAATTGGGTGCGATTTAAGATCTAATGATTGGAAAAGTGTATATGATGAAACTGTAACTTTTATTGATGCTATTATTTTAGAGAAAGAACAAAAGTTCGATTTTGATTTACAAGGTCATAGAGGAGCAAGAGGTTTATCACCAGAAAATACAATTCAAGCTTTTAAGAAGGCGTTAGATTTAGGTGTAAATACACTAGAATTAGATGTTGTAATTAGTAAAGATAACAAGGTGGTAGTTTCTCATGAACCTTGGTTAAATGAAGAGGTTACTTTAGATGCCGTAGGAAAGAAGATTACTAAAGAAACTGCTTTGGCTTTTAATATGTATAAAAATAAATACAAAAAAATAAAAAGTTACGATGTTGGTTCTATTGGAAACCCTAAGTTTTTAGAGCAGAAAAAAGAAGTTGCTTACAAACCATTATTATCTGAAGTAATTACTTTTGCTGAAGCTAAAAATAGTGAAATTCGGTATAATGTAGAAATTAAAAGTACACCAACAGATGAAGAAAAAGGATATCAACCTTCCGTCGCTGAATTCTCTAATCTTGTAATTGAGCAGTTAAAAGAATCAAAATTACCTTTAGAAAGAATAACAGTGCAAAGTTTCGATCCTAGAGTTTTAGAATATATTCATAAAACAGATCCAGAGTTTACTTTGGCATTTTTAACGTATCAAAATGATTTTGAAACGAATCTAAAAATGTTAAGTTTTGTACCAAAAATTTACAGTCCGTACTTTATTTTATTGAATAAAGAAGAGGTGAAAACGATTCAAGATAAAAATATGAAAGTTATTCCGTGGACGGTAAATAAAAAAGAAGACATGGTTAATTTATTAAAAATGGGTGTTGATGGAATTATTACAGATTATCCCAATATTGCAATTCCTTTAAGAAAATAAGTGTTTTAAATAAAAGTAGTAAAATACCCTAATTTTATCTTTGTATTTATTTAGACTTAAAAGTTAATAAGTAGTTTTTTTATAAATAGACTTGTATATTTTACAATATCACTAATTAAATATCAATATTTTAGAGATACTTCAACAGCACTATAAAATTATAAAAAAGAGGTTTTTGTACCATATTTTCTGCATATATTTGTGCGTATAGAAAATAATATGACAATTAATAATAACAATCGTAATTTCAATAATTCTAATTTATAGAACGGAAGGTTGTTGTTTAAAAATATATAAAGCCTTCCAAAAATTTGGAAGGCTTTTTTTTGAATCTAAAATTAAAGACATGAGTAAAATAATGACGGTAGACATTTTGTCTAGTATTAAAGGAGCAAAACCATCGGAATCGGTGAATAAATTATTTGATGTAATTAAAAATGCAAATCAGAATAATAATGCTACACATACGGTTCATAATAATGTAGTGTTTTTAAGTGATTTAAGAGAAGATGTAGTTATTGAAAGTGCTTCCTTAGAAAAAGAAATTATTAGAGAAAACTTTCCAAGAGAAAAAAACGGATTTTTAGTGGTTGCTAAAGTGATAGAAGATTAATATGGAGTCGCAGATAAAAAAAATACATCAACAATTGATGTCTAAAGAAATTACTTGCACAAGTTTGGTGCAAGAAAAGTTGGACTTATTAAAACAAAATACGCATAATACTGTAAATTCTTTATTAGAAGAAACTGCTTTAGCATTGGCTAAAAAAGTAGATGCTAAAATAAAAAATGGCGAAGAAATAGGTTTGTTAGAAGGTGTTCCTTTCGGAATTAAAGATGTGTATATGTTGCAAGGAACCTACACAACAGCAAGTTCAGACTTGTTAAAGAAATACAAAGCTGCATATACAGCAACTTCTATTCAGAAATTGTTAGATGCAGGTGCAATTCCTCTAGTAAAAGAAAATTGTGATGCTTTCGGACATGGTTCTTCTTCTGAAAACACCATATTTGGAGCCGTTAAAAATGCGATTGATCCAACTTTAGTTGGTGGAGGTTCTAGTGGAGGTTCTGCAGTAAATGTTGCAAAAGACTTTACCGTTTTTTCAATTGGTGGAGATACAGGAGGTTCTATTCGCCAACCCGCAGGTTACAATAAAGTATACGGATTTAAACCAACGTATGGTAGAATTTCTAGATACGGATTAATGGCGTACGCATCTTCTACAGATTGTGTTGGGCCTATTGCAAAATCTATTGAAGACATAAGAATTGTTTTAAATGTGATGAGCGGAAAAGATGTAAGAGACCAAACTAGTTATGCTTCTGATGTTATTTCTGAAGATTTAAATTCAACAATTAAAACGGTTGGATATTATACCAATTTTATTGAAAGCGATGCAATAAGCAAAGAAATTAAAGCCGATTTCTTATCAACTTTAGAAAAAATAAAAGCCAAAGGAATTAAAGTGAAAGCATTAGATTTCTTTAATGCTGATGTATTAGTTTCTACGTATTACACCTTGGCAATGGCAGAAACTGCTTCTAATTTATCGCGTTTAGACGGTACAAATTATGGTGATAGAGTAGAAGGAGCGAATTTAAAAGATACGTATGCTATTACACGATCAGAAAAATTTTCCGAAGAAACAAAAAGAAGGATTGTTGGTGGAAACCAAGTGTTATCTCAAGGTTTTTCTGATGAAATTTATTTAAAAGCACAAAATTTAAGAAATCAGATTTCTGCAAGATTTAGTGAAGATTTTGAAACCGTAGATATAGTTTTATCTCCAGTAACGCCTGCAAATCCGCCAAAAATTGGCGAGAGCTTAAATGATCCTTTAGCTATGTATTTATCAGATGCTTACACGGTTGGTTTTAGTTTAGGTGAGTTACCTACGTTAACCATTCCTAAAGGAACTAATACAGGATTACAAATTACAGCAGACAAGAAAAAAGATGCGGAAGTTTTACAATTTGCTAACTTCTTAAACGATATTTTATAATGGAACAAGCGCAATTAAATGAAGCTTTAAAAGCTCACGATTTAGAATTGATTATCGGTTTAGAAACGCATGTTCGTTTAAATACTAAATCCAAATTATTTTGTTCTTGCCCAAATGAAGAAACAGAAGCTCCTAATACAAATATTTGTTCTGTTTGCACAGGGCAAATGGGGGTTTTACCAGCCATAAATAAAGAAGCTATTACAAAAGCTATTTATTTTGGAAAAGCAGTAAACTCTACATTTTCAAACGAGGTTACTTCTTGGGATCGTAAACATTATGAATATCCAGATAATCCGAAGAATATACAAATTACACAGTTTCACAATCCTGTAATTCCAGATGGTAGCGTTTCTTGTTATAGAAATGACGGATCTGAATTTAAAGTAAGTTTAACACAAACACATATCGAAGAAGACGCTGCAAAATTAATGCACGAAAAGAAAATTTCTTTAGTAGATTTTAACAAAGCAGGGGTTCCGTTAATAGAAATTGTTACAGATCCTTGTATTCGTAATATTGAAGATGCATCTATATATGCACAATATATTCAGCGTATTGTTCAGAATTTAGGTATTTCTGAAGCAAATTTAGAAAAAGGAGAGTTTAAGTCTGATGTTTCTGTTTCCTTAAGAAAAAAAGGAAGTACCATTTTAAACCCAAGAACAGAAATTAAAAACTTGAATTCGTTTAAGTTTATGGTGGAAGCTTTAAATGAAGAAATTGAAAAGCAATTAAATTACTTTACAGAACATAAAGATTTTAGACCAGATCAAACTACGGTTTTATGGGATGCAGATTTAAAGCAGACCAAAACCATGCGTACAAAGGAATTTGAAGCAGATTATCGTTTTATTTCTGAACCAGATTTACCATTTGTTTCTATAAAAGAGGTAGTTGCAAGTATTAAAATTGATGCAAGTGCTTTACCTTATGCGGTGGAAACTGTTTTAATAAAAGGTGGAGTTTTACCACAAGATGCAAAGTTTTTTACTGCGGATGCCATTCGCTCTAAAATATTTATGACGATGAATGAAGCAATTCAAGATCCGTCTTTTGTTGCAAAAACATTGGTAAATAATATTGGCGCAGATGCATATGAAAACATTCATCAAGTTGATGATTTAATTGAAATTTTTCAGTTGTTTAAAGCAGATAAGATTACATCTGTTTTAGTTCAGAATGGAATCACATCGTATTTAAAAGATGTTAAATTCGATTATAAAAAGTATTTTGATGAGAACACCATTTCAGAAGAAAAAATTACTGCTGCAATCGCAAAAGTAATTTTAGAAAATGAAGCAATTGCAACTGATATTAAAAACGGAAACCAAGGAAAAGCAGGTATTCTTGTAGGAAAAGTAATTGCAATTATTGGTAAAGGTGCTTCAGGAAAAGTAATTCGAGAAGGCATTTTGAAACAACTTTCTGGTGATGTTGCAACTGTGAAGAGTGAAGTAGGAGGTGAGCAAGTGGAGGCAAAAGATGAAGAGCGAAAGGTGAATATGGAAGAAGAAGTTTTGCCGAAAACTCCAATTATCATAAAAGAAGAATATAGAACGCATAAAATATCTGAATTAACAGAAGCATCAATTAATGAGAAAGTTACTTTATCTGGTTGGGTTTCTAGTGTTAGAGATCATGGTGAATTGATGTTTATCGATTTAAGAGATTCAAGTACTCAAATTTTTCAGGTTCGTTTAAGTAGAGAATCATTTTCTAATCTAGACGAGTTGGTGAAGTTGAAACCAGAATCTGTGATTTCTGTAACAGGAATTGTGGTTCAACGTAATGAAGACGATTATAATGCAGGATTAAGAACAGGGAAGTTAGAATTAGAAACATCTGATTTAGAAATTTTAAACCTTTCTAAAACACTGCCTTTTGAAATTAAAAGAGCGATAAAAAGTAATGAGAAAGTCCGTTTTGAATACAAGTTTTTAGACCATAGAAATGACGAGGTTCGTAAAGCAATTGTAAACAGACATAAAGTAATTAAATTACTACGCGATATTTTAGACGAAGAAGAATTTTTAGAAATTGAAACCCCTATTTTAACTGCAGGGACAGACGAAGGAGCAAGAGAGTTTATTGTGCCTACAAGAAAACAATCTGGTTTGTTTTATACATTACCACAAGCACCACAACAGTTTAAACAAATGTTAATGGTGGGTGGTTTTGAAAAATATTTCCAAATTGCACGTTGTTTTAGAGATGAAGATTCTCGTGGAGACAGACAGCCAGAATTTACGCAATTAGATATAGAAATGGCATATGCAAGTATGCAGCAAATTATAGATTTAAACACAAAAATGTTTAATGAAGTGGTTCGTAAAATTTACGGTAAAAAATGGATTTTATATCCGTTTGAAGTAATTACCTACAAAAATGCGATGGATAAATATGGTTGCGATCGACCAGATTTACGTTATGGTTTGCAGATGCAAGACATTACAGACATTGTAAAGGATACCACTTTCCAAGTTTTTAGCAAACCAATTGAAGAAGGTGGAATTGTAAAATGTATTAAAGTTTCTGCGAAAGAACAAGGAAACAAAAGAATGTCTAAAGGGCAAATTGAAAACTTAACGGCTATAGCACAACAAAATGGTTTAGGTGGTTTGGCGTATATTATTGTAAATGAAAACGATTTACAATCGCCAATAATTAAGTTTTTAGGTGAAGAAATTGCTGAAAATATTATAAAATTTACGGAAGCTAAAGTAGGTGATATCGTATTTTTCTCTGCGGCAGATTATGCAACTGCAAATAAGGCGTTAGATGCAGTTCGTCAAGAAATGGGACGCATTTTAAAGCTGATAAATCCGAAGGAATTAAGACCTGCTTGGGTGGTAGATTTCCCGATGTTTGAAAAAACAGATGAAGGAAGATGGACATTTACACACAACCCTTTTTCAATGCCAGCAATTTACGATTTAGATAAGCATATGACTGGAGAAGATGAAGAAATAGGAACCATTATTGCGCAACAATACGATTTAATCTTAAACGGTTATGAAATTGGTGGAGGTTCTGTTCGTGCACATAAATCAGAAATTTTAGAAGCAACCTATAAAAATATGGGGTACAATAAAGAGGAAATGATGAAAAGTGTTGGAACCATGTATAAAGCTTTTCAATATGGAGCACCACCTCACGGAGGAATTGCTTGGGGAATAGATCGTTTAATGATGATTTTAGAAAAGAAAGCTTCTATTAGAGAAGTAATGGCGTTTCCTAAAACAGGTTCATCGGAAGATTTATTATTTAATGCGCCTTCTATTTTATCTGATAAAAAGGTTGAAGAAATGAATGTTCGAATTATAAGGAAGTAAATTTTTAATAATTTTTTAAAATATTAAAATCTCGCGAAAGCGAGATTTTTTTTTGTTTTGGTTAAAAAGAGGTCTTAATAAAAGTGTTTGTTTTAGGTTGGTATGTATGGTTTGTTGTGTGTTTTAAGCAAATAAATCACAATCGACAAAAGTTTTGTTTTTAGACTTTCATGAATAAGCTAAAAATCAGCAATTAAGTTTATATGGTGTTGGAAATTGTAGTTGTTAAATTATAGAATATTTTTCAAATCTTGTTTTCTAATTTAGAGAAAATAATTACCAACTACGAAAGTCCACGAGGACTTTCGTAAGTAGGCTAGAGCTAGTAATAAGTTATATACGGTGTTTTACACAGGCTTTATTTACTCTATTTGTAATTCTTTCATTTCGTTTATCTATAAGCTCAATTGTACTTTCCATATAACTCTCATAATCATTTTTATTTTCTGGTAGAGCAGAACGTTTGAAGTTGTCAAAGGGCAAAGAGAATTTGATTTCTCCATTATTTCCTATAAAATCTTGAAGCATAAAAAAATCTATATAACCTTTAAAGTCTTCGAATAATTTAAAAAAATCAGAGTATCGTTTTAATGTACTTGTCAAAGGGCTTTCCTCATTTACATAATATCTTCTGAAACATTCCAAAGTTAAGTCAAATCTGTCACTTATCTTACGATTAACTCCTCTTGCTTGATTAATCGTAAACCCATCTTTTCTATGTGCAGGAAAAACTATGTGTCCTCCAATTGTTCTGACTTTTTGTTGAAATTTCTCTTTTTGAGATTCACTCAACCAACCATCCAATTTTCCGTTATATTTTCCAACAAAATGTGGGCACATTCTATCGCTCGATAAATTGTCAGTCAAATTAGTTTTTAGTATTAATCTTCCATAATTTTTACTTGAAATTCTTAAATCTAAAGTACTATTATTAGAAATTTCTTTATTCCATAAAAGACTATGGATTTCATATAATTTTTGACTATCAGTATCAGGGTCACCACATTTACTATCTAACCTGTAATCATATTCAATATCTATATTGTTCATAGTTTGTTCTGGTTTTTTCTAGCTTACGTAGAATGCAAGTATATCATCATTGTTGATATATTACATATAGTTTATAACTCATAAAGTTACTCTTTTCACTCAAACGGCACAAATCACTTTCTATCTAATAATCTATAATATTCTAAAAAAAAAGTTATTTCAGTAAATAAATTCAAATTAAAGGTTGCTCAATTTAAAAATCTACCTTATTTTTGTAACTCAATGAAAAATACACAAAACATATCTTGGTGGTGGAGCTCTCTTAATTTATAAGTGAGAACTAAACCTATATGTATATAATATACCAAAAAAGGCTTATCTCACGATAAGCCTTTTTTTTTATGATGATTTTTTGGGTCATCATAAGTAAAAAAAGAATAGACAAATGTCCCCTCGAGCGCAGTCGAGAGGTTCTAAAATAAGTCTCGACTGCGCTCGACCAGACAAAAAGTAAAATGAAAAAATTACAATTTAAGACAATTCATAAAACGAAGATCGCGGATACAGTTACACCAGTAGGTTTGTACTTGCGTTTTAGAGATAAATATGCAAATACTTTGTTGCTAGAAAGCTCAGATTATCACAGTAAAGAAGAGAGTTTTTCTTTTATTGCTATAGAGCCAATTGTTACCATGAAAGTGGACGATTATCAGTTTTCGGTTACTCATAAAGGTACAGAAACTGAGGCACAACCCATCAATAAAAACTTTTATCAGTTATTCGATAAATTTACAAGTTCTATTGCTTTAGAGTGTCCTGCGGAATTAAAATCATTCAATGGTTTGTATGGATATTCGACATTTGATGCTGTTCAATATTTCGAAAACATCAAATTTACAAACAAGAAAGCACCTTCTGCAATTCCAGAAATGCAATACAGTTTTTATAGATTTATTATTGCCATCAATCATTTTAATGATGAAATGACACTGATAGAAAATATTGAAGAAGGAACGGAATCTCGCATACATGAAATCCAAACAATTATAGATGCACAAGCATTCAATACACAAAAGTTTGAAACTGTAGGAGAAGAAACTTCAAATGTTACAGGAGAAGAATTTAAAGAATATGTAAGACAAGCAAAAACGCATTGTAAAAGAGGAGACGTTTTTCAGTTGGTATTATCACGCCAATTTCAACAGAAATTTAAAGGAGACGAATTCAATGTGTATAGAGCATTGCGTTCTATAAATCCGTCGCCATACTTGTTTTATTTCGATTACGGATCTTTCAAATTAATGGGTTCTTCACCAGAAGCACAGATTAAAATATCAGGCGGAAAAGCGACTATTAATCCGATTGCAGGTACATTTCGTAGAACGGGTGATACAGCAGAAGATATTAAATTAGGTAAGAAACTATCCGAAGATAAAAAGGAAACGGCAGAACACGTAATGTTGGTAGATTTGGCGCGAAATGATTTGAGCAAACATGCCGATAAAGTTACGGTAGAGGTATTTAAAGAGGTGCAATATTTTAGCCACGTTATTCATTTGGTCTCTACGGTTAGAGGAAAAATTAAAGGAAATCCGATTGAAATTGTTGGAGATACTTTTCCTGCCGGAACGCTGAGTGGCGCACCAAAATACAAGGCAATGGAGTTGATTAATAAGTATGAAAATCAAACACGCGGATTTTATGGTGGCGCAGTCGGCATTATCGGTTTAGATGGTTCTGTGAATTTGGCGATCGCCATTCGTTCTTTTGTGAGTAAAAACAACGTTTTGTATTCGCAAGCAGGCGCAGGAATCGTAATTCATTCCGACGAAGAGAAAGAATTACAAGAAGTAAATAATAAGTTAGCAGCGTTAAATAAAGCGTTAATTTTAGCAGAGAATATTTAGGGCGTTCGAGCGGGCTTTCCACTATATCTTTTTTCCGAAAAAGAAAAAAGTATGCCGTTTCAATCCCTAACGCAAAAGTGAGTATTAAGTCATTACGAGGAGTTTTCCGACGAAGTAATCTCTTAATTAAAAAACAGATTGCCACAGCAAATGAAAAATTTGCTTTGCAATGACAATTAGAAAAAAATATGAAAATATTAATTTTAGATAATTACGATTCTTTTACCTACAATTTGGTGCACATGGTAGAAAAAATTACAGGAAATTTTCCTGCAGTTTTTAGAAACGATGAAATCAGTATTGCAGATGTAGGAAACTATGATATGATTATGTTATCTCCAGGACCAGGAATTCCTGATGAAGCAGGAATCTTAAAAGAGGTAATTAAAACGTACGCAGGAATAAAACCAATTTTTGGAGTTTGCTTAGGTTTACAAGCAATTACAGAAGTTTTCGGAGGAAAAATAATCAATTTAGAAGATGTTTTTCATGGTGTTGCTACAGAAATGCAAGTAACAGATAAAAACGCAATTATTTTTAAAGAGGTTCCAGAAACATTTTTAGCAGCACGTTACCATTCTTGGGCAGCAACAGACGAAGGTTTTCCTGAAGAAATACAAGTAACTGCAAGAGATGAAGATGGTTTAATTCAAGCAATTGAACATAAATTATTTCCAATTTCTGCAGTTCAATTTCATCCAGAATCTATTTTAACAGATGTTGGTGAGCAATTGGTTAGGAACTTTATTAATGCGAATAAATAAACGTCATTGCAAGGTACGAAGCAATGACAAGTAAGAATTATGAAAGCAATTTTAAACAAATTATATAACCACGAAAGATTGTCTAAATCTGAAGCAAAACAAATCTTAAAAGATATTGCTGCAGAGAAATACAATGACGCACATTTAGCATCGTTTATGACCGTTTTTATGATGCGTCCAATTACTGCAGATGAACTTGCTGGTTTTAGAGATGCGTTAATGGAATTGGCTATAAAAATAGATTTATCAGATTATAATACCATCGATATTGTAGGAACTGGTGGCGATGGAAAAGATACCTTTAATATCTCTACTTTAACTTCTTTTATTGTTGCAGGCACCGGACAAAAAGTAGCAAAACATGGTAATTATTCAGTGTCTTCTCAGTCTGGTTCTTCAGATATGTTAGAAAGTTTTGGATACAATTTTACGAATGATGAAACTATTTTAAGAGAACATTTAGAGAAAGCGAATATCTGCTTTTTGCACGCTCCTAAATTTCATCCAGCAATGAAAGCTGTAAGTTCAACAAGAAAAGCATTGGCATTAAAAACGTTCTTTAATATGTTAGGTCCTTTGGTAAACCCGAGTTCACCTAAAAATCACATGTTAGGGACTTTTAACTTGGAAGTTGCACGTTTGTATAATTATATTTTGCAAGAAGAAGATATTAATTACGGAATTATTCACGCCATAGATGGGTATGATGAAATCTCTTTAACAAGCGGATTCAAATTCTTTACAAAGAACGGAGAGCAAATTATAAATCCAGAAGATTTAGGACAGAAAAGAATTCAACAATCAGAAATTTTTGGAGGAAATTCTGTTGCAGATGCAGCGAAGATTTTTAAATCTATTTTAGAAGGAAACGGAACAGAAGCACAAAACAATGTGGTATTAACAAACGCTGCTTTTGCGTTAACTATTGTTAATGAAGCAAAGCCTTTTGAAACTGCATTTAATGAAGCAAAAGATTCGCTTTTTGGATTGAAAGCAAAACAAATTTTAGAAAAACTAGTAAATATTTAAGATGACAAAAAAGAAAAATAATTTAATCTCAATTATTCCTGCATTTTTATTAATGGGTGCAGCAATTGGTGTTCAAGTAGGAAATATTATTAAATATTCTATTGTTGGATTAATCGTTGGAATTATAATCTACTTTTTTTTGAGTTATAGAAATAAAAGAATAAATAATAAATAAAAAGGCGTTATTCCGAAAAAGGAACGACTAAAGGAGTATTTAAATTAAAAGAACAGATTGCTTGGTTCCTCGCAATGACATAATATAGAAGAAATGACAATACTAGATAAAATAATCGCGTTTAAAAAGAAGGAAATAGCAAAGATAAAGGCAGAAGTTCCTATCAAAAAATTAGTTGAAAGTCCGAATTTTGGAAGAGAAGTTTTTTCACTAAAAAAATCTTTACTAGAAGTTGGTTCTACAGGTATTATTGCAGAGTTTAAGCGTCAATCACCTTCCAAAGGTATCATTAACGACAAAGCTACTATTGCAGAGGTTACAAATGGATATTTAGATGCAAATGTTGCTGCACAATCAATTTTAACAGACACTTCTTTTTTTGGAGGTTCGATGGCAGATTTGATGGAGGCAAGAATCATCAACCAACAAAAACCAATTTTAAGAAAAGATTTTATTGTTGATGGTTTTCAAATTGTAGAAGCAAAAGCAATCGGAGCAGATGTCATTTTATTAATTGCTTCTTGTTTAACTTCCGAAGAATTAAAAAACTACGGAAACTTGGCGGCAGATTTAGGTTTAGAGGTTTTGTATGAGATACATACGCAACAGGATTTAGATAAGATTAATAATTTAGATAATAAGATTATCGGAATTAATAATAGAAATTTAAACACTTTTGAAGTTGATTTAGAGAATTCTATAAAATTGTCTGGCCAAATACCGGATACTTGTATAAAAGTTTCTGAAAGCGGGATTTCTGACCCGAAAATAATAACAGGATTAAAAGAGTTTGGTTTTCAAGGTTTTTTAATTGGAGAAAATTTTATGAAAACAGAAAATCCGGGAGAAGCTTGTCAAGAATTCATAAGTCAAATTAGATAAATATGAAACTGAAAGTCTGCGGAATGAAATATGTAGAAAATATTCAAGAAGTTGCAGCATTGCAGCCAGATTATTTGGGTTTTATTTTCTATGAAAAGTCAAAACGAAATTTTGAAGGAATTATTCCAGAGCTTTCAAAAGCTATCAAAAAAATGGGAGTTTTTGTAAATGAATATCCAGAGATTGTAATTTCTTTAGTAGAGGAATACAGTTTAGATGCAATTCAATTACATGGTGACGAGTCTGTTGATTATGTGAGAGATTTAAAAAATCAGTTAGCAGAAAGAAGGGCTTTATTTATTGAAGAAAATAAGCAGATACAGAAGAAAAAGAATCAGCATTATATTTCTGACAACGAAGTTGAAATTATTAAAGTTTTCGGAATTAAAGATGAATTCAATTTTAATGATTTAAAGGCTTATTTAGAGCATGTAGATTTCTTTTTGTTCGATACAAAAGGAAAGGAAAGAGGAGGGAACGGAACAAAATTTGATTGGACTGTTTTAGAAAAATATCCTTTTGATAAACCTTTCTTTTTAAGTGGAGGAATCGGATTGTCAGCTATTGAAGAAGTACAAAAAATAATGAATTCAGGTTTGCCAATTTATGCTTTGGATGTGAATAGTAAGTTTGAAAGTGAACCAGGAAAAAAGAAAATACAAGAATTAAAGAAGTTTAAAAATAACGTTATTACGAACAGCGTGAAGTAATCTGCTTATTTATTAAGAGATTGCTTCGTTTTTCGCAATGACAGAATTATATAAATATGAAATCAAAATTTCACCCAGACAAAAATGGATATTATGGACAATTTGGAGGCGCATTCATTCCCGAATTGTTACATCCAAATGTACAAGAATTAGCGGATAATTATATTCAAATTATCGAATCTGAAGAATTTCAGACAGAGTATAAATCACTACTTAAAGATTATGTTGGTAGACCAACACCTTTGTATTTAGCCAAAAGACTATCAGAAAAATACGGAGCTACTATTTATTTAAAAAGAGAAGATTTAAACCATACAGGAGCTCATAAGGTAAACAACACGGTTGGTCAGATTTTAATAGCAAAGAAGTTAGGTAAAACAAAGATTATTGCTGAAACAGGAGCAGGACAACACGGTGTTGCCACTGCAACCGTTTGTGCTTTAATGGGGTTAGAATGCACGGTTTTCATGGGCGAAAAAGACATTGTTCGTCAGGCACCAAACGTTGCTAGAATGAAAATGTTAGGAGCAAAGGTAGTTCCTGCTACAAGCGGTTCTAAAACCTTAAAAGACGCTACAAATGAAGCAATAAGATATTGGATTCAGCACCCAGAAACTTTTTATTTAATAGGTTCTGTTGTTGGTCCTGCACCACACCCAGATATGGTTGCAAGATTACAGGCTATAATTTCGGAAGAAATGAAATGGCAATTAAAGGAGAAAACAGGAAAAGAAAATCCGGATACAATTATTGCTTGTGTTGGTGGAGGAAGTAATGCTGCAGGAGCTTTTTATCATTATTTAGATGATGAAAATGTAGAATTAATTGCTGTTGAAGCGGCAGGTTTAGGAGTTGATTCTGGTGAAAGTGCTGCAACTTCTCAGTTAGGTGAAGTTGGAATTATTCATGGAAGTAAAACCATTTTAATGCA